>NZ_JACJPW010000110.1 GCF_014696265.1 Aerosakkonema funiforme FACHB-1375
GTTAATGACAAAAGGTAGACACATTGAGTAGCCGTGTGAAGCGAAAGTTTCACGCACGGTTTCGGATGAGAGGGGCGGAGTGGTAACACTCCCCTCGACTCTACCCCCCCCAAACGCCTCCTAAGCAATAGCCGGATTGGTTTGGAAGCCTACAGTGACCGCGAAGCGGAAGTGTAGGATCTGTCACCGTTAAGCAAATATAGGTTTTAGCTTATGGCTACCAAACAACAGTTCAACAGTTTTCAAGAGTTGCTATCTGGTTCGGACGTGCCAGTGTTGGTAGATTTTTTCGCTACCTGGTGCGGCCCGTGTCAGATGATGGCTCCCATTCTAGAGCAAGTGAACGCACAGATGCAGGGGCGGATAAAAGTTGTCAAAATTGACACCGATAAATATCCTCGCTTAGCTTCTGAGTATGGCATTCAAGCTCTGCCGACACTGGTACTCTTTAAAAACGGTAAGCCAGTAAATCGCATTGAGGGTGTGGTATCGGGGCCACAATTGGTTCAACACTTACGAACTTTAGTTTGATTGGCTCTGAAATTAAATTTCCCACCCGATCAATAGAGTTGGGTGGGTGTGTTTTTTTGTCCCGATAAATGAGTGTATTTGTTTGTGCGATCGCCTTGCCAAACGACTTTCCAATCAAAATTACTTATTGCTTATAGTTTTTATCTTATCCCAAATCCGGGTTGATTACCCCCCTTTATCTTCTTTCTTCCTTCTTCGCGCTCTTCGCGTCGAAAGCGGTTCGTTTAAAAAGGGGTAGCAATCGCAGATTTAATATTAAATCGTGAATTATAAAAAAAATGCCATCGATTCACCAATGGCATCATGTATGTATACAAGAGAAAAGGAAAGAAAACAAATCTTTTCCCTTTAAATTATTCGTAGAGCCAAGAAGTCAAAGTGGGTTGCCAACTTACCAACTCTTCTTCTTTGAACCAAAGAGCAATTTCGCGCCGTCCCGTTTCCACAGCATCCGAACCGTGGATGAGGTTACGACCGACACTGACACCAAAATCCCCGCGAATGGTTCCCGGTTCGGCTGTCAGCGGGTTGGTAGCGCCGATGAGTTTCCGTGCTGATGCTACTACGCCTTCACCTTCCCAAACCATAGCCACAACGGGGCCAGAGGTGATAAATTCAACCAAACCGGGGAAAAACGGCTTTTCCCGATGCACGTCGTAGTGCTGTTCGGCAAGTTCGCGGCTGACTTTCATCAGTTTCAGTCCGACGAGGGTAAAACCTTTGGCTTCTAGACGACGGATGATTTCGCCGACCAGTCCGCGCTGTACGCCGTCCGGTTTGACTGCTAGAAATGTGCGTTCCACTACAACACTTGCTCCCAAAATTCCTTCACAGCGTATCGTAAAGCAATTGCCGTCTCCTTTTTCCAAATTCTGCCGATCGCTTCCCAAAAATCGGTCAGCTACTTTTTTGCAAATACGCTAGATTTATTATTCGGTAGTCGTTGCAAGGGGGGAAAAGTATGGCAGCACAGCCAATGGCAGATGGAACAGTATTCCAAGAAAAACTCGGAAAATCGGCGTTAGCGGAAGTAAAATCAAAAGGGCTTCTGCCAGTAACCAGAGAAGTTTCCCGGCAATGGACTATTGAGGATAGCGAAGCGCTTTACCGAATACAGGGATGGGGTGAGCCGTATTTTTCGATTAATGCTGCCGGTCGGGTTACAGTTTCTCCCAAAGGCGAACGCGGCGGTTCGCTGGATTTGTTTGAACTGGTAAATGCGCTTAAGGATAGAAACCTGAAGTTGCCGTTGTTGATTCGCTTCTCAGATATTTTAGAAGACCGGATTGAGCGGTTGAATGCTTGCTTTGCTAAAGCGATCGCACGCTACAACTATCCTGGTGTCTACCGTGGTGTTTACCCGGTCAAGTGCAACCAGCAAAAGCATCTCCTTGAAGATTTAGTCAGATTTGGCAAACCTCATCAATTCGGCTTGGAAGCTGGTTCTAAACCAGAACTGATGATCGCTTTGGCGATGTTGGATACGCTAGGAGCTCTTCTGATTTGCAACGGCTACAAAGATCGAGAATACATCGAAACGGCAATGTTGGCGCAGCGACTGGGGCAAACACCTATAGTTGTCCTAGAGCAGGTGGAAGAAGTAGATTTGGTGATTAACGCCGCCAAACAACTGGGTATTAAACCAATTGTAGGCGTCCGCGCTAAGCTGAGTACTCAGGGCATGGGACGTTGGGGAAGCTCTAGTGGCGATCGCGCTAAATTTGGCCTCACTATTCCCGAAATTATCCAAGCTGTTGATAAGTTGCGGTCAGCTAATTTATTAGATTCTTTGCAACTGTTACATTTCCACATTGGCTCTCAAATTTCTGCTATTCACGTTATCAAAGACGCTATCCAGGAAGCTAGCAAAATCTACGTGGAATTAGCCAAGCTGGGAGCTGACATGAAGTATCTCGATGTCGGCGGCGGTTTGGGTGTGGACTACGACGGTTCCCAAACGAATTTCTACGCTTCCAAGAATTACAATATGCAGAACTATGCCAACGATATCGTGGCAGAGTTGAAGGATGCCTGCGCCGAACAACAAGTACAAGTACCGACGTTAATTAGCGAGAGTGGTAGAGCGATCGCTTCTCATCAATCTGTACTCATTTTTGACGTTCTCAGCACTTCTGATGTCCCCTTCGGAGAGCCAGAACCTCCCAAAGATGGAGAACCTCCCATTGTCTGGAACCTTTGGGAAACCTATCAATCAATTAACACTGAGAATTATCAGGAAGCCTATCACGACGCTACTCAGTTTAAAGAAGAAGCGATCAGTCGCTTTAATTTGGGGATTTTGCGCCTCACGGAACGTGCCAGGGTAGAGCGGATCTACTGGGCTTGTTGTGAAAAGATTCTCGCCATTACCAGACTGCAAGATTACGTTCCCGATGAGTTGGAAGACCTGGAAAAAATCATGGCTTCCATCTATTACATCAATCTGTCGGTGTTTCAATCTGCACCGGATTGTTGGGCGATCGACCAGCTATTCCCCATCATGCCAATTCATCGCTTAGATGAAGAACCTACGCGGCGAGGTATTCTGGCAGATCTCACCTGTGACAGCGATGGTAAAATCGATCGATTTATCGATTTGCGGGATGTTAAATCAGTTTTAGAACTGCATACCATCAAACCGGGTGAACCTTATTACCTGGGCATATTCCTAAGTGGAGCCTATCAAGAAATTATGGGTAGCCTTCACAATTTATTCGGCGATACAAACGCTGTCCATATACAGCTAACGCCCAAAGGATACCAAATCGAACACGTTGTCAAAGGTGACACGATGAGCGAAGTTGTCAGCTATGTTCAATACGATGCTGAAGACCTTGTAGAAAGTATTCGTCAACGTTGCGAACAAGCACTTCAAGAAAAACGAATTACCTTGCAAGAATCTCAACTGTTGCTGCAAAATTACGAACGCAGTCTCGGTCGTTATACCTATCTTTCTCCTCAAAGCGAGTAAGGTTGAAAGCATCAAGGGAGAGAATACGGGAGTTAAACTCTCTTATTCTCTCTCCAACTCATAAAAGTAGACAGAAAGCTCAGAGTATGGTTCTGGCAATTTACGGGGAATAGTTCAAAAAGAGTAATCGTTATCATCGTCAATATTAAGATCCCATTTCGCTGAAAGGACTCGATCGACCACCGCTTCCAAGTCAGCTTCGTTGAAATTGTCACCTACTGCCTCTTGCAGTGGATTCGATAGGGGAATCAGCCGCAATCTACGACTATCTTGCACTAGATCGAAATAACATTCGCACTGGGGAGACTGCTTCAGATCCAGGCAATCAAAACTGTAGACATTAAGATAGAGGGCATGGTTAGCAACTAAGGTTGCTCGATTGGGATCGCCAAAAACTTCCAGCACAAAACCTTCTCCCTCGCTTTGTAATTTACCGTCCTGAATGTGGAGGTAACGGACATGGCGCAAATCCGTTAAAATTCTCCGCATATCTAACTTGTTAACGATAGTGCCGGTATCTATAATGCAAGGGGCAGGCAGCTGGGTAGGGAATTGATCTTGACTCATAAGGAAAATACCTCTAGTCTCAATGAGCCTTCATATTTGCAGAAAATGGTTAAATGTAACAGCAGGGTCAAGCCCTACAGACCAACTTAATCCTTGAGAGAGAAAGCGTACACCTATCCCTGGGATAGATAATTGCCAGCGGGAATACAAGGTTAGGGGCAGCGCGAGTTAGAAATCTGACGATGAAAATAAAATCTGCTGGCAATCTCAACAAATATTTTGCGAATGCTTACCAGACAAATCTTATTAACGAGATCATCTTATCCTAGATTTTTTAGCCAACCCATCATTAAATTTACGTAATTCACTGCGCCAAATGCCGGAGGTGGGATATTAAAGGGGATAATTTGGCGCATATGCGAGTATGAGAAAGATAAAGCTGATTAACAAGCGATAAAATGAGCATATGAGCAATTTACAATCTATAATCCTTTATTACCATTCAAAAGCCTATGCAAGGAGCTTTTAATTTTTTAACAAAATGGCTAAATTTTTCAGAATTCCCGTTGTACCTTTAGGTAAACGAGAGTAGTTCCGATATGAGTCATCGACACTGGGTTAGATGGGTTCGTCAGTTTTGGCATCAGCAGACAAGTACGCTGGCTGCGGCGATCGCCTTTTACACCTGTCTGCCCGTCCCCATTAGTTGGACGCTAGCTTTCCGGGGCATAGCCCGCCTCGCCCCACTCGTAGGAGTGGCGATTGGCGGAATTTTAGGGCTGCTGGATGCTGGGCTGCATCTGCTGGGTATGCCGATACTTACCCGGTCTGCCCTTGCGATCGTGGCTTGGATTGCCGTCACAGGCGGATTGCATTTGGATGGTGCAATGGATACGGCAGATGGGCTGGCAGTACCAGATCCCCAACGTCGCCTAGAGGTGATGTCTGACAGCGTGACGGGGGCTTTTGGCGCGATGGCGGCGATCGCTATTTTGTTATTGAAAACAGTTGCTTTAAGAGATATTGATTCTTACCGCTGGTTGGCTTTGATGGCGGCGGCAGGTTGGGGACGTTGGGGGCAATTGGTGGCTATAATCTGCTATCCCTACCTCAAGCCTACCGGGAAAGGCGCAATTCATAAGGAATCCAACCCTTCAGCTTCCGACCTCATTCCTGGTTTCGTCCTGCTGCTGGGACTGAGCGGGTTTTTAGTTATTGTCGATGAGCGCAGCTGGCTGATGGCAGCAGGTATGGTTTTTGGTGGTAGTGCGATCGCCGTTCTAACCGGTGCGTGGTTTAATCACAAATTAGGCGGTCATACCGGCGATACCTATGGCGCTGTCGTGGAGTGGACGGAAGCTTTACTACTCTGTCTCCTCACCGGACTCTAGAATGGGATGAAAGTAATTTCCCGATTTCTTAAATCTCCCGCAAGCGCGTTACTTTGAGCTTAAATTCACCACCCGCTGTTTCCCCAAATGCCCGCACTCTAATAATGTAAGTGCCGTTATCTTTAATGCGAGTGAACAGCAGCGAGTTGGTGCTGCCGTCGGGCCCGTCATCATTTTCCGCAACCGTCGTGCCGTTTTTAGCCAGCAAGGTGACGATCGTGTCAAAGTTTTCGGATGTGAGATCGATCGCCACGTTGTCTCCTGTATTCAAAGTTACGGCATAGTCGCGGGCAAAACCGCCTTGGCCCGTGGGAATATCCTTGTCCGAGAGGGAATCGGTAATTTCATTATTAGCTGGTAAGGAAATAGGGTTATACAACCGACTTTGAGTTTGAGCCCGAACTGTCAGTGTACTTAAGCAAACTGCCAGCAAGGTTGCAGGAACGAGCAGGGCTTGGCTAAAACGAGCAGCAAAAGCTTTAATCATCATGAAGGGCAATATTTTGGCAAAAAGCAAATTGTTCAATTATAAAGTTAATTTACCGGAATAGATCTATTTTTGGCGATTTGCTCGGGTCGCATCTCAGAATAGCTGCAACTAACTTAGGTTTCCAGTTTAGTGCGATCGAAAGAATTAGTTGGCCCAGGAGTAGCGATCGCTGCTATGCCATAGATTCGTATTCCATGTTGGTGCAGCGTATGGGCAGCAGACCTTGCAGTATCTCCAGTCGTATAAATGTCGTCTAACAACAGGATTGCTGAAGCAGGACGACGCTGCGAAAATCCTTTTCCCAATTCAAACGCCCCGGCCACATTTTCTTTTCGCTCTACCGCAGACAAGCCAAACTGTGGTTTTGTATCGCGCACCCGTTCCAAACCATATCGTTCTATGGGCAACCCAGCTACCTCGCAAAAACTTTCTGCCAGCAACTCTGCCTGATTGTAACCTCTTTGGCGCTGCTTGTTCGCATGAAGTGGAATAGGTACTACTGTCAGTTTTGTGCTACCAGCCAAGCCAGATTTCTGCCAAGCTTCGCCCAGCCAGTGTCCCAAAGGCTCTGCTATTTCCGGTTTTTTTTCGTATTTCAGTACTTTGAGCGCCCTTTTGAGCGCCCCGCCGTACACTCCCCAAGCAAAAATCGGCAGTTCTCCCTGCCAAAATTTGTCAGGTTTGGACATCTGGCAGCGTTCCAGTTGCCTCTGGCAGTCTTGACAAAATTGTTTGGGCGTCCGACGCTCGCATATGGGACAGGTGGATTGCAAAAACAAATTTAGCAATCCCTTTACTTTTGCAGTCCAGTTACTCATCTAATTTTTTCTTATACTTTCTAAACACTTATTCATGGTTCACCATAAGTCTTTCGCGCTTAAAATTTTCTCATCTTCAAAGAAAATATAATTAACATTTTTTCTATGGTATATCAAACAAAAACTTGCTCAATAGTTTACCATTTTTCTATATTTTTCCCTATAGTTTCCTAGATTGATTTTTTTCAAGTACATTGCGGTAATTTGACATCCTCCCCGCCCTAGAAGTCCGGGGATTCCAAACATCACTGTTTGGGCTTCCTCTTTCCACGACTCGACTTACCAGGAGGAGTTTCCTCACCCAAGCAGAGGTCGATATCTCCAGAGGCGTTTAACGTTGCCGTGTGTCCCACGGTACGAAGTCCTAACTCCAATATGTTGATAGCTGCGTTCCAGTCTCTATCCTGCATATGACCGCAATGAGGGCATCTATGAGTACGCTGACTTAATGACTTTTTGACAACTTCCCCACAGTTAGAGCAATTTTGACTGGTGTAGTGCGGGGGAACGGCGACCGTTACCACTCCAAACACCTTACCGAAATACTCCAACCAGTTGCGGAAATTAGACCAAGCTGCATCAGAGATAGACTTGGAAAGCTTGTGATTTTTCACCATATTCCGCACCTGCAAGTCCTCGTAGGCAACCAAGTCGTTAGACTGGACTACGCACCTTGCTAACTTCACCGCAAAGTCTTTACGCTGCCTACTTACCTTGAGGTGCTTCCGGCTCAAACGGTTTCTGCTCTTAGCTCTATTGTTTGAGCCTTTTCGGGTTCGGGAAAGTCTCCTGTTTAGCCGCTTGAGTGCCTTTTCAGACTTCCTCAAATGACGGGGATTCTCAATCGTCTGCCCGTTGGAATCGCTATAGAAGTGAGTCAGTCCAACATCCAATCCAATGGTTTTACCTGTTGGTTCTCTCTTCTCAACCCGTTCTTGGTCAATGCAAAACTGTACGTAGTATCCGTCAGCCCTACGCACAACCCGAACTCGTTTAATCTGCTTCAACTGATAAAAGTGCAGGTCACGAGTTCCCCACAGTTTAAAACTTCCTGCTTCAAATCCGTCGCTGAATGTAATAGTTCGCCTATCTTCACTCAACTTCCAGCCTGTTGTTTTATATTCAACACAGCCGTGAGTTTGATGCTTCTTGAAACGTGGGAATCCCATATTTCCTGGCTTTTTCTTTTTACAGTTGTCGTAGAACCGAGAAATGGCAGACCAAGCACGTTCGGCAGATGCTTGCCTAGCTTGGGAGTTGAGCTTACCTGCGAATGCAAACTCTTTCCCCAGAACGGCGCAGTATGCACTCAAATCGTACTTTCCGATGTTTTTGTTGTCCATCCAGTATCTAAGACAGCTATTCCGAACGAACCTAGCAGTGTTGATGGCTTCATCTAGCCTTTCATACTGCTGCGAAGCTCCTTCAAGTTTTGCCTCAAATACCAACATACTTAGGCTGAGTGATTTAGCATAAGCGTATTATAGCCAAAGAAAGCCGTCCTAGAAGGACGGGGCTTTAGACCCATTATTTTGGTAATAATGACAGTCTCCAGCGACTTGTGGCAAAGTAATCTAGATTTAGCGCACGCCTGTCTCAAACATCCATTTGTGCAGGGTATCGCCGACGGCACACTTTCCAAAAAACGGTTTGCCTACTATGTGGGACAAGACGCTTTCTTTTTGGGCGCTTTTGCCCGTGCTTATAGCGTTGCTGCTGCCAAAGCATTTGACTGGGATGGGTTTGCAACGTTTCACTCTCTCGCTGGCAGTGTTTTGGAAGAACTGCGGCTGCACGAAGGTTATGCAGCTCAGTGGGGAGTAGATTTGCTTTCGATTCGATCGACACCTGCTACGCGCCGTTATACGGACTTCTTGATGGCAACAGCTTGGGGCAGTGACATTGGCGTCACTGCCACCGCAATGGTTCCCTGTCTGCGCCTCTATAGTTTTTTGGGCTATAGCTTGGCCGAAAACGGTATTCCAGATCATCTTTATGGTGAATGGATTCGCACTTACAGTAGCGCGGAGTTTTTGCAGCTAGCGGAGAAACTGGAACGGTTGGTCGATCGCTATGGGGCTGCCACAACGATGCTTCAGGAAACTTATCGCTACGCTATGCTGTGCGAACGGGACTTTTTCCAAGCCGCTTGGGACGTGGAAAGTGGCAGCAGCAGCAATTAGCCGCCAGCAGCAAAAGAAGCCATGATCGCAAATGAAAGTAAAAGACCGGGGCTCAGTAGTAGCAACAGCATTCCCAAATCGTGTAAAGTCATAACACCTATCCTGCGTTTCAAACGGTTAATTTAACTCAACAATTATGGATCTGATTGCAGTCTGGTCTATTCTAGTTTATGCTTTGGCTGTTGCTTTGGGTGGTATTTTCGGCTACCTGAAAGCAAAAAGTAAGATGTCGTTGATATCTGGCTTGCTTAGCGGTGCAGCCCTACTGGCTGCGTGGTTTTTGGCGCTCCAACAAGCCCAAATCGGATTGGCAATAGCCACCAGTATAGGAGCTGTACTTGTAGTAATTTTTATTGCTCGGTTAGTCCGTACTCGTAAATTTATGCCCGCCGGTTTAATGATGTCTTTAAGTTTTGTGGCAACTTTGGTGTTCTTGTGGGGTTGGTTGGCGATCGCATAGCCTTTGCAAAGGGGCTAGGGGAATTGCCATACTTACTTCATATTTAATAGTTGGCTGATGCGGCGGTAAGATCGAGCGATATAGGCTTGCTCGTATTGTGGCGCAGCGGTCAAACGAATCGCTGTTGCCGTCAATCTGTTTTAGTCCAAAGCCGCCAAATCCAGTAGTTGTTACTATGGATATTTAATCGACTACTCTGAGCAATCCGTGTCTGATGCCATAAAGCAGCCGATTAATCAAAATTTGCTCTGATTCGCTCAGCGAATCTGTTAACAAGGCAGATCTGATCTGATAGCGATCGGTGCGAGTCATTTGGCCAGAAACCATGATCTGACCGGTTAGGCTTTCGATAGAGATTGGGTGCCAGTGAGCTTTAGCGTACATAGTTCTAGGCCAGGGAATTCTAAGTCATCCAATATCTTCCATTTCTGGAATGCGTCACGGGATCGAAAGATTTGATAAAGTATGACGCTATTCTTTAAGTTTGATGCTATGCCGCCAAAAACTATGTGACCGTAAAGTTTATTTTTTGTGATGTTAATCATTGACTTGTCAGTAGTGGAATTCTCTGTATGTTAACCTCGCTAATAAGCGGCTAAACGGCGATCCCTGTAGTCTTGCTTGCTTCTTTTAAACTGCTAAAGTTATAATAGTTCTATCTAAGGATAGATGTCTTGTTAGTTAACACTCAATGTTATAACACAACAGGCTTGTTTAAGCGGTAAGCAGATGGAACTATTGCAAGGGCAATAAAATAAAATCTTGTTCTGTCTATAAAATTTTTTGCCTAAAACTATAGATATAAGAAATTGAGCGCTCACACTAATTATTTATGTTATCAATTCCTGAAATCCTCTATGCTAGATCCTTCTTCCCCGACGCCCGACGCCCTATTCCCTAACCTCTACGGATAACATTTCTAGAATTGCTTTGGCAGCGCGATCGCATACTCCCAATTCTCCCAAAGCTTGACGCATCTGGCGATATTCAGCTAAAGTTTGGCTACGGATATCGGGATTGAGCAAATTCATCGCCTCGCGTACAATATTTTCCGGACTGGCTTCTTCTTGCAACAACTCCGGTACGATCGACTTCATCTGCACCAAATTAGGCGGCGACATGAAAGGAATCGAAAATTTAAGTAAATGGCGGGCTAACCATGCTGTAATAGGGCTAACCCGGTAAATCACCACTTGCGGCACTTCCAAAAGCGCAATTTCCAGATTAACGGTGCCAGATTTGGTAATTGCTAAGTCAGCTGCTGCCAGCACTTCCTGTGTCTTCTCGCTAATCAAAGTAGCACGCAAACCGTAAGCTGCGATCGCTTTTTGGATTGCATCCCGGTAAACTTCCAGAGATAGGGGTATCCAGAACTTCACTTCCGGAATTTTTTGCTGGATTTGCTGCGCCGCTTGGAATATTATCGGCAATACATATTTTATTTCCTGCGATCGGGAAGCGGGTAACAGTGCGATCGCCACTTCATCCGCAGAAATACCTAATGTTGCACGCGCTTCTTCCCGACTGGGGAAATTCTGCATTCGATCCAGCAACGGATGACCGACCCAGTTGACTTTGACGCCGTGCTTTTGGAAATAACGCGCTTCTTCTGGAAAAATCGCCAACAACAAATCTGTCATCCTGGCAATTTGAACGGTGTTCCGCAGACTCGGCGACCACACCCACTCCTGCGGCGCGATGTAATATACTATCGGCACTTTGGGAAAGTGGCGACGCACATAACTGCCGATCGCTAAATTTGGCCCCATATAGTCGATCGATACCACCAAGTCCGGTGGATTTTTCTGGAGGTATTCTTTAGCGCGACGCTGAATCTCAAGGGTTGGCCAAATGTAAGGTAGGGATTCTAATATTCCCACCGAACCGATCGCTGTCGTATTCCCTAGCAGCCTTGCGCCCGCTTGCGCCATTCGGGAACCCCCCAACGCCACTATTTCCAATTCCATTCCCGATTTTTGTGCTTGGCGCTTTAGGGCGTCTATCAATAACCCCCCTTGCAGATCGCCAGACACTTCTCCAGTACTGATAAATAGTGTTTTTCGTTGTGACTTCAAAGTTTTATACGCAGGGCTGTTGAAAGAAGTAAATAAATTTTAATATAAATCGAAGCGCTTTGGTGATACCATTTTTATAATGGGAATATTTGTCAAAATAAAATTTTATAAAATATTCCCATTATAAAAATATAATACCAGAAAAGCTAGAAAAAAGAAAGCCTGTAACAACCAATCTTTTTAAGATTCCTCAGTCAAAGAATGGCGCTTACCAGACATAGGGCCGCGACGACCTGGAAGCAGAGACAATCGGAGGAAGGAAAGCAAGTGTTGCAATTGTTCGTTTTCGGGAAGGAGATCGAGTTCTTCGAGAGATCGATCGAGAGTCAAACCAGAACGATAGAGAATGCGAAAAGCTTTTTTGAGATATCCGAGTTCAGCAGAAGTAAAACCGGCGCGTTTAATGCCAACCAAATTGAGACTTCGCACACGCGAAGGGTTGCCCTCGACTAACATATAAGGAGGCACATCGCGATCGATCCGACTCATACCGCCCACCATTGCCAGAGTGCCAACACGAACAAATTGATGGATACCCAACACCCCGCCAATCACAGCTTTTGACTCAATGTGAACGTGACCGGCTAAGGAAACATTGTTAGCAATGACCACAGAATTTTCGATCGCACAATTGTGTGCGACGTGAACATATGCCATCAAGAGATTGTGATTGCCAATAACCGTTGCCTCACCTGCATTGGTAGCGCGATTGATAGTGACATATTCGCGAATCTTATTGCCATCGCCGATTTTCACCGAACTAAGGGAGCCATCGTATTTTAAATCTTGGGGTTCCAAGCCAATTGCTGCGCCGGGAAAAATTTCGTTGCGTTCGCCAATTTCTGTTGGCCCTTCAATCACTGCATGATGACCGATAACAGTTTCGGCACCAACTTTTACTTTTTCGCCAATCACCGCATAAGCGCCTACCCGAACAGAGGGGTGCAGCTCAGCGTGGGGATGAATTACAGCTGTGGGATGAATCAGGGTAGGCATTTGTGAGTTGTGTGCTGCTAATTGCTAGTTATTAATTGGGAAGTGAGAAAATTTAAAATTTTAGATGGCAAAATAGGAGATTGAATTTCAATCTAAAATCTAAAATCTAAAATCTAAAATCTAAAATTCTCCATCACCCATTACCAGCTTTAGTCTACAAGGGAAAACATCAGTTCGCCTTCGCAAGCCAGTTGGCCGTCCACTTCAGCACGAGCCTGCATTTTACCAAAGCGACGCCGCTTGACGCATAGCAGTTCCGCAGTCATCACCAGTTGGTCGCCCGGTACGACAGGACGGCGGAAACGGACGCCATCAATGCCAGCAAACACAAACAAGCTGCCTTCAATATCGGGTAACTGAGTCAAAACTATACCACCAACTTGAGCCATAGCTTCCACAATCAGTACACCCGGCATCAGGGGACGTCCGGGAAAGTGACCTTGAAAATGAGGTTCGTTGATGCTAACGTTTTTAATTCCGACTGCCAGCTTTCCCGGCACATAATCGATAATCCGGTCTACGAGTAAAAAGGGATAGCGGTGCGGCAGCAGATTCTGAATTTCTTCGATCGTCAAAATTGTTTTGGTAGATGTCGCAGAACCATTGCCTAATTTTACTTCTGTTGAAGTTTGGGAGTCGGGTGTGTTTACGTCAATCAATGTGGACATGAGTGGATAGATGGATGCTGGTGTGTAAGTGCAGAAGAAGGGACTGGGTAAAGTCAAAAGTCAAAAGTCAATCATTCAAAAATCTCCTAATTTCTCATCCCCAGTCCCTGTTGTTGCAACAACCGCGCCAATTTGACATGCAGGTTGTGGCTGGCTTTGTAGGCGAGGAAGTGGGCTACCGGAAAATTTCCCAGTAAGCTCAGATCGCCTACTAAGTCTAAAATTTTATGACGCACTGGCTCATTTGGAAATCGTAATGGAGGATTAATCCAACCGGACTCACCGCAAACGATCGCATTTTCCAAACTGCCTCCTTTAATTAAACCCTTAGCGCGTAACTCATCGATCTGGTGTGCCAAACCAAAAGTACGAGCGGGAGCGATCGCCACAGCAAAACTTTCCCTGCTTGGCGACCAACTGTACCACTGATTGCCGATCGCTGGCAAGTCGAAATCAATCCCGTAGCTAAATCGAATTTCCGCCGTCGGTACAGCCGCCACAAAAGCATCGCCTTGATAAATCCAAATCGGTTCTTCGAGTAGTGCAGGCGTCTCGTCTGCATCCGTGTCCGTGTTGGCGATTAATCCTGCTTGAGTGATTTCTTCCACCCAAACTTTAGCCGAACCATCCAAAAGCGGCACTTCCGGGCCATCGATTTCAATCCGAACGTTATCCACTCCCATCCCCGCCAATGCAGCCAACAAGTGTTCTACCGTGCGAACAGATACCGAGTCCTGACCCAACTGAGTCGAGAGAACAGTCTGACTGACAACTTCGAGGCTTGCTGGAATTATTGGCTGTTCTGGCAAATCTACTCGAACAAAGTAGCGACCTTCACCGGGCGATGCTGGTAGGACTCGCACTTTAGTAACAGCGCCGCTGTGGAGTCCGACGCCGGACATTTCAAAGGCATTTGCTAACGTTTGTTGAGCTTTCATTTTTCTTGGGGCTTCAGGAGTTTGTAACTTCTCATTTAAACCAAAATAGAGATATTTTGCAATCCCATATACCCATTAATTTTAGGCATTAAAACTTGGAATATTCTTAGAATAATTATTCAATAAATATTGACTTTCCTACAAAATCAAACTAGCTTACTCACCCTCTATTCCTCGGAATGAACAGGCACTCAAGTAGAGATTAGAGTAATTTTCAATTTAATAACAGCCTACCTAAATATCCAAATCGTGGCGAACCTTTCATTCCCACAACTCTGTATACCCAACGGAAAGACTGTGTTTACATCTGTGTTCATCTGTGTTTATCTGTATTCATCTGTGGTAAAATATATTAAAAAAAAACTTTTTAGATAAATTTTAACCCACACTCCAATAAACAAATGGTCGGCAATACCCACCCTGTAGGGGCGATCGTATTTGGGCGATAAATTTTCGCGCTCACCAAATGCGATCGTCCCGACGAAAAAGTGCAAAACACAGAGAGATTAGAAGCGTTCCCCAATACCGAAGTGAATGCGACTGTCTCCATCATCATTTAGACCGTAATCGACCCGAATCGGGCCGAGAGGAGATTGAATCCGCACCCCAATCCCGTAGCCGAAACCTGTACCGGGCTTACCGCGCACACCCGCCGGGTCTCCAGGTACGCTTCCACCGGTGCCCAAGTCTGTACCGAAATCGACAAAAAGAGCGCCACCGATAATCGAAAAAACGGGGAAACGATATTCAGCAGTAGCCTGGAAATAACTGCGACCGCTACCCAAGTCGCCTTCATCGTAGCCTCGGACAGAGTTAGTACCGCCCAGAGAGAACGCTTCGTAGGGAGGTAAATCGTTCAGCACAGTTCCCGCTTGCAAGTTAAAAGCGAGAGCTTGCGGGCCAGGGGTAAAACTGGTAAATCTGACTGGGACGAAGTAACTGTAGCTACCGCGCAGGCGAGTCAGGAAAACATTCCCCAGACCTATGGGCACAGACTGTTCGAGACCGAACCGCAGTAGGGAACCGCTGGTAGTACGTAGAGGATTGTTGCGTCGATCGCGCACCACACCCAGCTGCACCAATACCAGATCGTCTTTACCCTCACCGCTAAAGCTCAAATCATTACCCAACTCGTCTACCGGACTGATATCGCCATCGCGATCGCGAATCGAAACTCGTTGATATTGCAATCCCAAAGATGCTACCCATTCAGAATCCGCTAGAGGATTTCTCGAAAGCGGACGGTTAAAAGTGACACCACCACCCAAGCGCAGAATGCGAGGTCGATCGTCATTGGGCAGTCTAATTTCCGGGTCACCACCATCAAAAATCAGAGAAATCGATCGGCGTCTGAAGAAATTAACTGTGTAGGAAGTGCGATAAGGGTCGCCACCAATCCAAGGATCGGTGAAGCGGACATCAAACAGCAACTCCCGCTGACCCAACTGCACCTCTGTGCCAATTTTCTGGTTATTACCGCCCAGGTTTTGCTCCTGATAGCTAACCGTACCGAACAAACCGCTAGCAGAACTAAATCCAGCACCAGCTGCGATCGAACCGCTATTCCTCTCCTTCACATTCACAATCACATTCACTTGGCGCGGGTCTTGTCCTGGGTTCAAAGACAGCTGGACATCTTCAAACAAACCCAAACGGAAGACTCGCTGCAAATCCCTTTGCACTTCGTTGCGGTTAAATACCTGTCCGGGTTTGAGTGCCAATTCCCTAGTCACAATATAGGGGCGAGTGCGACCTCGAATTGGCTGACCTTGCTCGTTTGTGGTTTCCCCTTCTTTATTCAAAAAGCGGACTTGAATACTTTCCACCACACCTTCAGCAACAGACAGCGTAACCGTTCCTTCCGGCGAAACTTGCGTGTCTACCACCTGCGCCAACACGTAACCCTTATCTTTGTACCACTGTTCTAAGCGCTTGATGGCTTCCTGCAAGGTGCGGAAGTTGAGAGTATTGTTGTATTGCGGGCTAAATATTTCCTGTACTACGCTCTGTTGCAGAACTCGGTTACCTTCCACCTGTACGGAACGCAACACTGGGTTAGGTTCTACCACAAAAGTGACTCTGACGCCCAAAGCAGTATCGCTAGGTTCCGCTCGCACATTGGAGAAGTAGCCGGTTGCGAAGATCGCATTAATGTCTTCTTGTAATTGAGAGCGAGTGGTAGTGCGTCCGGGGCGGGTGCGAATCGCATCATAAACGATTTCTTGCAATCTTCCTTCTGCGCCGCTGACTACCACTTCCGCTACCAGTACTCGCGGATCTACTGCTGGGGCTTCGCTTGGTTGAGCGTTTATCGGTGGAGCGGAGGGCGCTCGTTCGGGAATATTGAGATCCAGTTCTGGAGGTCGCCGTCCGGGGGTGAGGTCTAATTGAAGACGATCGGGCGTTTCTTGTTCCGGAGCCGGTGTTCCTTGCGGCGGTACTCCTTGGGCTGGGGGTGTTACGGGTGTAGGTTGAACAGTTCTGGGTGCGATCGGTTCGCGATCGCGATTTTCGTTCTGTGGTGTTTCTTGTGCCGGTTCGCTTTGCTGTGTTGGTTGTCTGCTTGGTTCTTCTTCGCGATCGCGATTTTCGTTCTGTGGTGTTTCTTGTGCCGGTTCGCTTTGCTGTGTTGGTTGTCTGCTTGGTTGCTCTTCGCTAGAGGGTATTTCCGAAGGTGGTGTCTCGTCTGTCCGCTGACTTTGTTGCGTCAGCGCTACAGTTGAGCTATTTTGCCCAGTAGCTTGGGCCTGCAATTGTGGCGTAGCGGGTAAATGACTCCATAGCAATGCTTCATGTGGCGGGGCAATATTTAAAGCTGCGGTTAATGAAGAAGCTAAAGATTCTATGGGAACGATATTTCCCGCTTTTGCTCCATAATCTTGATTTTTAAACTTAGATGACAAATCTTCATCCCCATTAGAGCCAGGGGAATTTTGAGAACCCGATGACGAAGTATCTTTGATTGTCTGAGCAGTCTCTGTGACGCTCTCGTGGGACGGTAATATTTTTAAGCCGCCTAAATAACCTACTGTGTGGCTTTTGTGGGCGATAGTCAGTAAATCTTGACGCTCTTGTATAAATTTGTCATTTGGCACGGCAGTATTTAAATCCGAGTCAAATGACGCAGTAAGTAACGGACGATCGGCGATCGCAAATTCTGCATCAAGCGAAAGATCCTTCGTTACACCAGTTTCCGTATGACTCGAATGAGGGGTTAAGGCGATATCGCGCCGATCTTGTTCGGGCAGAGCATTTGTGCTAGCCAATTCTTGCTCGTGTGAGAGATCGTTCGCGACAGCTGGTTCGGTTTGTTTGTTTTCCGGCTCAAATGAGGCATTTGCCGAATGTGGTAAACCGAGAGTAGCCCAAGTAATAGCTGCTACCAATACAGGAGATAAACGCATTTTGTTCACGTTGTTAAGCACTTCCACACACCATTTGCAGGGACTGGGACATAGGGTATGGGGAACGGAAATTCCCCTACGATGCCTAATCCCCGATGCCATTCCCAAGTCCTGGGTTTCACAAGTCCATTAAAACTCATATCTTACACCAGGGTCAGAAACCGGGTTTCTTGTAACTGAGTGAACTACTCCAACTAACGTAATGGTATAGTTGGAGCTTCCGAATTCACAGGGGAGTGCCTCAAGAGTGACTTGCGTCCCCCTCTCGGTCTTACCTCCCTTCCATCGCAGGGCTAATTCATTGTAAGGACAGAAAATATATCCTAGTCCAAAGTGTATGGATATTTTATTAGCATCAAGGCTAGCGTAGCTCCTGACTTTGTGCAGGTGGTATCTGTGTTTAGCTACGGCACGCTACGCAAACGCCCCTACTTTGACGTGCAACAACCTACAGAAGTTAGTTTTGATTAGCTTTTTGTTTACCGTTTCATCCATTGTATCCAATAGGGTGCGACTGAAAACAGGCTCAAAGTCGCTTAGGGCAGTAGTTTTGAGCTTTTGGTAGGGGAGAACTTCAGTTTAAAACGGAGAAGAATTTAATTCATTGTTACAGGTCTGACATCAAATGGGAACACTAATAATGCCAGAGCTTAAAACATTTCAGAATGCTACTTTCAAAGGAATATTAGTATGGTTTACGAAAATGCTGCTTTAATTATTCTATTAGTCGTCCTGCTAGTCGTCCTGCTAATTTATGTGCGACTCCGCAACGGTAATAACCAGCAAGATGATAATGGACTTGAAGCGCAGACGGTTGAGCTTAGGCAAATAAGGAACCAATTACAACAAGTCAATAACTTATTTGCCACCGTTGTAGTTCAACACCTTGCTGAGTATAAACAGAAAGAGGCAGAACTGGATGTAGCTACTAACGAGAAGGAATCTTTGAAGCAGACACTTCAAGATTTACAACAGCAGATGGCAAGCGTTAAGAACGAACGTGATGGAGCTAGGGAAACCTTAACAAAGCTGCACCTTGAGAATACGCTCCTTGAACAAAAATTTAATCAGTTAGAATCTCATAATAAAGCTCTCCTTCAGGAACTCAGTGCTTCTTTCAGCGGTCAAGATATAGAGTTTATAACCTGGGAGCTTTTAATTCAAAAAATTAAAGGAATTACTAACCAGTTTAATGAAGTAATAGCTCATAATCAGTTACTTATTAAAACCAATAGAGACTTACAGCGAGAAAGAGATGTTTTGAGAGGAGAGTTAAATCAACTTAAAGATAATAATGCTAAATTGACTCAAGATAATTTACAACTCCGAGCCAACAAAAACTCTTTAGAATCAGAACTAAGACAAACACTAGACCAAATTAAACCTTTAGAAAACCCCAAGAAAAAGCTAGAGCAAGAAAAAACGCAATTAGAAATAAAGTTTGATGCTTTAAACAAAGTAGAATCTGAGCTTCGTCAGGCAGAATCAGAAATTAACCAGCTAAAAAAGGAACTTGAAGAACTGAAACAAACTAAAAAGAACTTAGAAGTAGAGATCAACCAAGAAAAGGCTCAATTTACATCTGTTGAGCAAAAAGTTAAACATTTGGAAAACGTCAAAAATCAATTAAATGCAGCTCTGAAGCAGGAAAAAATTAAAGTTGTGCAGTTAGAGGAGAGGATAAAGCAACTAGAAGAAGATCCTAATCATGGTTTATCCGAGCAGGAGCAAGAATACTTCCATTATTATTATGATCAGTCACATATACTTGACGAAGTAAGTTTGTTAAGATTGTACAACGATTTAGTATATTTTGTTCAAGAATCTTTGAACTGTTCAGGCATAGAAGAATTAGATGATTGGGAAAAAACTGAAGAGTTTTATGTAGAACTTATAAGTAGGGTTTGTTTTATCGATACCATACTCGTCACTAAAATTGAATCCTTAGAAGATGAATTTTCCTTCATCTCCAAGGAAAATAATAATTATGATTTAGCTGATACCTTTAGCTACCCGGGTAAATTTTTGTTTTGGAGTAATGGCACAGTGCGTTGGGAACTAAGTTCTTTCCTTAATAAGTAGGTGGGCGTCTATTGACGCCAGTATGTGAAAAGATGTAAAGACAACAGGTGATTAGATCGGTACAGTAATTGATGTATGCGATCTCTCACAGCAAAACGGTCGCTGATATCTTCAGGACACAAGACAATAATGTTGCTATGCCTTTATTGGCTGGTCGTCATTCATTAGCTCGCGCAGAAAGGAGGTGTCCTCCGAATGATTTGAGCGACCGTCCCTACCTAACATTAGTTTAGGTAGGGACTTCTGCCAACATTTTTCGTTAAACCTGAAAGCCTATAAAGTCAAAAGTCAAAAAGAAGAGGGGCTAACCCCTAGCCCCCAGTACCTAACTCCTAACCCCTAGAACTCTTGCAAGTACTTGCTCATAAGCGCTTTCTACATCTCCCAAATCGCGGCGGAAGCGGTCTTTATCCAAGACGCGGCGGTTGGGATCGGTTTCGGACTGGTTCCACAAACGACAGGTGTCGGGGCTGATTTCATCAGCTAAAAGCAGTTTTTGTCGATTGTCAACACCAAACTCAAGTTTGAAGTCTACCAAGGTAATGCCGCACTCGTTAAAAAAGTTACCGAGAATTACATTAATTTCCCTAGAGAGAGCTTGGAGGCGATCGACTTGTTCTGGGGTAGCAAGTTCCAATAAGAAGAGGCGATCGCGTGTCAGGAGAGGGTCTCCCAAACCATCATTCTTATAGTAAAATTCCACCAAAGGTTGTTTGAGAATTGTCCCTTCTGGCAACCCAGTTTGTTTGCAAAGACTGCCAGCAGCGATGTTTCTGACTACCACTTCTAAAGGTAAAATTTGCACTCGCCGGACGCGCATTTGGTTGGGCGCAGGAGTATCGATAAAATGGGTAGGAATGCCCTTACCCTCTAACATTTGAAACAAATGAGCCGAGATTTTACAGTTGATCTCGCCTTTGCCAGCAATAGTGCCCCGCTTCTGTGCATTAAACGCGGTGGCATCATCTTTAAAGACGGTCAGCAGAATTTCCGGGTCATCTGTAGGGTAAAGTATTTTGGCTTTGCCTTCGTATAGCTTTTCGTTCATTGTTTATTGCTCATTGGTTATTCCCCATTATGAAATTTTAGATTGCAGATCGCGATTGAATTTCAATCTAAAATCCAAAATCCAAAATCCAAAATTCTCAATAGTTACTTTGTTGCCATTGTATGAACGCCATCCCAATGTTCGGGAGGTGGATCTAATATATATTTTTTAGCTCGTTCTATATGGACGGAGATCGCTTGGTCAAAGGGACGAATCTTCAGAGCAGTTTCAAAGTTAGCAATTGCCCGATAAAAGTCTCTGGCAAGGTAAGCTTCTCGTCCGGCATTGTAATAACCCAAAAATTCTTGGGTTGGGTCTTCCAGGGGTTGAGTGCGATTGCCAATCAATTCATAGATAGTGACCGCTTCGTGCTTTCCCTTCACTCTGATTTTATCGAGTTCCCGTACCCAAATGCGATCGCGACAAAGGTTATAAGTAAACTCGCTCAAAATAATATCGCAACCGTACTCTTTGGTAACGCCTTCCAAACGAGAACTGAGGTTAACTCCATCGCCAATTACCGTATAGTCCATTCGTTTTTGAGAACCGATATTGCCAGAAACGACTTCTCCGGAACTGATGCCAATGCCGATATGGATTTGCGGTTGGGCGGCAATAATACGGCGGTGGTTGAATATCGCAAGGCGTTTCCGCATATCTAGGGCGGTTTGTACGGACAACCAAGCATGGTCTTTCAGGGGTAGCGGCGCACCAAAAACGGCCATAAGAGCGTCCCCAATAAACTTATCTAACGTACCCTCGTGGTTAAAGACTGCTTCTACCATTGTTTCAAAGTACTGATTCAGCAGCGATACCACTTCAGCCGCTCCCAGATTTTCCGTTAGGGTAGTGTAACCGCGAATATCGGAAAATAAAATGGTGACTTCTTTGCGTTCTCCTACCATTAAGGAATCTTCAGCTTGTGCCATTACCCGTTCGGCTACACCGGGGGTCATGTAGCGGTAGAGGGTAGTTTTCATCCGTTTTTCTTGGGAGATGTCTTCCAGGACTACCAAACCGCCGCGCACGCCTCCTTCTGGGTTAGTGAGGGGGTTGACAGTCAAATTGAGGCTGCGTTCGATTTCCCTAACTTTTTCCTTCGGGATGTAAGGACGAGTTGGGATGGCACCGTCACCTGTAGTAGATTCGTTCCAGGGAATGAAAATATCTGGATTGGTGCGATCGCGAATAACGAGAATGTAGTATTTTGTATCTTCTTCTGTTTTGGAGTGTTGGTTGTTGGTAGATTCGTGGGATGCGGTCTGCGGCGAAGATTCCTTGACACCTTCTAAGTTGTCCTCTGAAGGTTCGATCCACAAACCCACGGTCAAGCTTTGTTCTGGAACATAGTGTTTTGCTGCATATTTGAGGCTATCCTGCAACCGCATTTGCAGATTTTCGATCGGCACTACCTCCCAAACGAGGCGACCCATCAATTTTTGCTCCCAAACTTGCTTGTTGATTTTACCGCTAGCGTGTTGAAGGGGACAACCCAGCAATTCTAGAGCGGCATCGTTGATCGTGACGATCCGACCTTCCATATCGGTGGAAATCACTGCATCTGAGAGGCTTTGCAGGATATCCTTTTGATATTGCTTCTCTAAAAGTACACTTTCAAATAATTTGGCATTTTCTAACGCGATCCCAGCTTGAATATTAAATGCTCGCATAAATTCTTCATCCGAGCTGGTGAAGCTACCCTGGTTTTTGTTAATCAGTTGGGTAACCCCGATCAGGTTGCTGCTAGAGTTAAATACTGGCAAACAGAGGATATTGCGGGTGATGTAACCGGTACGCTTGTCTGTGCTGGGGTCGAAGCGAGGATCTTTGTAGGCGTCGGGAATGTTCAGCGGCTGACCTGTAGAAGCAACGTAACCGGCGATCCCTCTATTTGCGGGAATGCGGATTTCCAGCATAGTTTTGCCATCTGCGGCGGTTACCTTGCTCCAGAGTTCGTTGTTTTCTCTTCTGAGTAAGAATAGAGTACTGCGATCGGCCTGCATCAGTTTGCGAGCTTGATCCATGACTGATTGCAGAGTTGTTTCTAAGTCTAAACTCTTGCCCAGAGTTTGGATCGCTTCCAGTAGGGCTGCTGCACCGCGCTGTTTGCGGGCGGCGACATAAAAGGACTGACAGCTTTCTAGGATAATGCCGATCGAGGCGGCAAAATCGCGAAAACTTTGTTCGTCCTCGCTATTAAAAGGTACATTCCCAGCTTTGTTGGTCAGCTGTACAACTGCTACTACCTGCTCTTTGCTGCTGAGGATAGGCATACAAAGGATGTTGCGGGTGTAATAGTTGATTTGTTTGTCTAATTCCGGGTTAAATAAGGGGTGATTGTAGGCATCGGAGATATTCAGACAAGCACCTGTTGTAGCTACGTGACCTGCTACCCCCGCGTTCATCGGCAACCGAATTTCTAAAGGCTTTTCATTTTCGGCTGTAGATATTTTTGACCATAGTTGGCCTTTATCGGTATCTACCAAAAAGATCGTAGTCCGATCTGCTTGCAGAATTTGGCCGATTTTGAGCGTAATTGCCTCTAGAGTCCTCTCCAGCATGGTTTCTAGGGCTTCGTTATTGATTAAATCGATTGCCCTCAGAAATTGCTGGAATTCGGCGGTAATAAAGTCGAGTAAGCAGACAAATTCCGGAACTGAAAGAGTTTTGACGCGATGCAACAGTGCATGAGTGCGATGCACTTGAGTCAACTGAGTCAACGTCGCCAGGACGCTACCAGTGTTCGGGAGTGTCATGGTCATGACCGATTACGGGCTGTAGTTTGGCTCCCTTGGGCTAGGGAATAGGGGTTAGGGCGTCGGGAGTAGGGGAAGAGGGAGAGGGAGGAATTTTGAATGATTGACTTTTGACTTTTGGCTTTTGGCTGCCCTGCTCCCCTGTTCCCCTACTCCCCCGCTCTCATATTTCCCTCGTTCTCCGGTTTTTGCCTGAGAACGTTTTGCCTTCCCGAAGGGTGAATGTAAGGCGACCTACTACGAATGTATCCGTTTGGCTAGCTAGGAACAAGCTATTTTAATACAATCTTGCGAGTGGGGCTCGGTCAAAGTCAAAAGTCAAAAGGAAAAAAGGGGTTAGGGATTAGGGGTTAGGGGTTAGGGAAAGTCAATCATTCAAAAATTCCTCCTCTTCCCTTTCCCTCTGCCTCTTCCCTCTTCCCCTAGCCCCTAATCCCTAACCCCTAGTTCAGGCTGCTAATGGCATTGACTGGGAAAAAATCGCAGATTGATAGTAGCGTTGTAGTTGGCGGGTTGCAGCTGCCCAGCTCCAGCGTTCTGCTTCTCGGCGGGCGTTGGCGCGTAGGGTTTCGCGTTCTTCTGGATGAGCTAACAGGCGTTGGGTAGCTGCGATCGCTCCTTGTTCGTCGGTAGGATCGAATAGGTAGCCGTTGACTCCATCTGTGACTATATCGGGAATACCGCCGGAACGCGCCGCTACTACGGGACAGCCTGCTGCCATTGCTTCTAACAACACCAATCCCAAGGTTTCGGTACGGGAGGGGAAGATAAAGGCGTCGGCGGAAGCATAGGCGGAGGCGAGTTCTTTACCGTGCAGATAGCCGACGAAGTTGGTGGGTGTGTCGGCAAAGAGTTTTTCTAAGGCTTCGCGATGAGGGCCATTCCCGACTAAGGCTAGGCGGGCGTTGGGTATGGCTTCTAATAGAGGTTTGATGCGATCGATTTCTTTTTCCGCACCCAGACGACCTACATAGATGAGCAGCGGGCTATCCGGGTGTCCCTGACTGAGGCGCGATCGCATTTCTTTACTTGCTAAGTCGGGATCGAACATTTCCGTATCTACTCCCCGCTGCCACAAGTCTACTCGCTCAATGCCGTGGTTTCTCAGTTCTTCCACCATTGCCATTGAGGTACACAAATTTAACTGCGCTTGATTGTGGGCTGATTTGAGCAATTCCCACAGTAAACCTTCCAGCATTCCCAATCCGTAGTGTTGCAAATACTGAGGTAAATGGGTATGATAGGAAGCTATGAGTGGAATTTTCAGCATTTTTCCGTAGAACAAACCGCCCAATCCCAAAATAGCTGGGTTGACAACGTGAATGATATCCGGCTGAAACTTTTCTAGGGCGTGACCGATCGCAGGTCTCGGCGGTGCTAATTTTAACTCTGGATACATGGGTAGCGGAAAGCCGGGAACCCCGTAAATTCTCGCTCCTTTATATTCGTCCAAGCCGTAGTCTGGTGAAAAAATTAATACTTCGTCGCCACTGCGCTGGAGGTGTTCGACGGTGTGGCGCAGGCGGGTGACAATCCCGTCAACTTTGGGCAAAAAGGTTTCGGTGAAAAGGGCGATTCGCATAGAAAAGTGCTGTTAAGAAACTGATAATCCTAGCTTGTTGGCGATGTCGGGATCGGTAACTGGATAAACGGATTCAAATGGCGTCAGCAAATTTGTTAAGTCACCGCCTTTGTATTGATGCTGTTGCTGCACAAATTCCGAAATATCTTCGATGTCGATAATCCAATCTCGTGCGTAATGATATAAAAAATCACCGCGCAGCCCTAATTGAATGGCGCGTCGTTCTAATTTTGCGCCAGATGGGTGACGATCCGGGTCCCATTGCAATCGAACCGATGAGCCTTTGACAGCATTTTTCCATTCTTTTTCACTATCATACAGTTCGGGTATGTATTTAGAATGAACGGCATTTGCTAAAATCTCATCGAATGGCGATCGCTTGATTCTCACAGCAAGAATTACTTCTTGTCCGGCTTTTGTTCCCCATTCGGAACGATACATCATCCACAGAAAGTTTGGTTTTATCCAACTCATGCGGTTGAGCGTAAATTCGCCACCGAAATAGCCGTGTGAAGCTGCGAAGTGGCCGATCGCCGGACGATAAGCTTGATAAACAATCGCAGAATTATCGTCAAATTGAGCTAAAATATGACGACCTGTTTTCGGCCATCGGCTCACTTGCATTAAGTACGGTTCTGTTACCAGCCGCATGAAAATTGGCTCCTAAGATTTTCGCCAATTAACTTTGGGTAGAATTTGGTTTTTATCGACGCGGTGTTGATACTTAACTGCGAAGTTTAACAGAGAATCGAGCAGTGCGTCTGAGAGGTAATGAGGTTGCAAACCGAGACTTAACAAACTGGTGTTTTTGGCGTTGAAGTAATGTTCTTCTTTTTCAACTCTGGGGTTATCCAAGTGATTGATTTCCACATTGATTCCCATTGCAGTACCTGCTTTTTTCACCATCATTGCTAAGTCGCCGACGCTAAACATTTCGGTGAATTGGTTGAAGACGCGGAATTCACCGGCGGCGGCTGGATTGGCGATCGCAATTTCCATACATCGCACGGTATCTCTAATATCCAAAAAGCCGCGAGTTTGTCCGCCTTTACCATATACTGTGAGTGGGTGACCGATCGCGGCTTGGATGCAGAATCTATTCAGCGCTGTACCAAAAACGCCATCGTAGTCGAGACGGTTAATCAGCAGCTCGTCCATACCAGTTTCTTCTGTCAGCACGCCGTAAACGACTCCTTGATTCAAGTCTGTGGCGCGTAAGCCCCAAATTCGACAGGCGAAGTGGATGTTGTGACTGTCGTGAACTTTGCTTAGGTGGTACATCGATCCTGGTTGCTTAGGATACGGAAGTGTATCTTTGCGTCCGTTATGCTCGATCGTGATGTAACCTTCTTCGATGTCAATGTTGGGCGTACCGTACTCACCCATCGTGCCCAATTTGACTAAATGGCAATCGGGGAAATCTTCCCGGATGGCGTACAGAAGATTGAGCGTACCGACAACGTTGTTAACTTGGGTGAGGACGGCGTGTTCGCGATCGATCATCGAGAAAGGAGCCGATCGCTGTTCGCCAAAATGCACGATCGCCTCTGGTTGAAACTTGTGCAGGGCTTTGCTTAAGAAGTCGTAATTCGTGATATCGCCGACGAACAGGTCAATGTTTTTCCCCGTCAGATCGCGCCAGCGCTGAAGGCGTTGCTGGATGGGTGCGATCGGTGTCAGGGTCTCAACGCAAAGCTCTAAATCCCAGTGTCGCCTCACTAGGCTATCCAAAATACCGACTTCGTAACCTCGGTTGGAAAGATAGAGTGCAGTTGCCCAACCACAATAGCCATCGCCACCAATAACCAGGACTCTCATGTTGCTATGTTGCTAATCTTGTTGACTGACACTCGCTAAATCTACCAGGTTTGGGTACCCTCTCAATCAACAAAATCTAGGGACTGGGGGGTTAGGGGTTAGGGGTTAGGGGTTAGGGGAAGAGGGAAGAG
>NZ_JACJPW010000111.1 GCF_014696265.1 Aerosakkonema funiforme FACHB-1375
TGTCAATTTTTACAATACATTTGTACTATCCGTGGGTAGCGATCGCACTCCTGCAAGTGCCTTAACAAAAGTTCATACAGTGTCGATTACTTTTGTCCGACTACTTATAATCTTTACAATATTTGGTCAAATATTGGCCGAGAATTAGTCTTCGGTAGTTGGGATACCTTTCTCTATTTACAATTTTAATTATTCTAAGTTTATCTTGTAAATTTGATGCTCTGTCGCGAGATAAAGCTTCTTGCTTGCTTTGATCCTCTCCTTGACAATCTGCTGCTCCGACAGAAATAACTTCATCTGCTACTGCCAGCTTTTCATTTATTTCTTGAGTTTCTAATTTATCTAGCCCTCCTGATTCTCCTGCATATACAATTTTATTGTCTTTTCCTGATTCCCAGTAACCACTTGTGACAAAGTTTACATCAAATATAACTGTGTTTCCATTCTTATCATTCCCTTGAATAAGCTTGGATTGCCACTTTTTATTATCTTTGAGTGGCTGGCGATAAATCAACTCAAAAAGGGCATAATTTTCCAGTCTTAAATCTTTCAATTTTGCATTTTCCAAGCCATTTTTAATGGCTTCAATAGGATTAAATATCGGGCTATTGCGAGTAAGGCCAATAATTATTATCCTTCGTGGATATTTTGTAGATATATTCTTCTGAGGGCACTTCTCAAACTGTTTAAGTCTATCAAAATTTTCCGATAATTCTTGGTATTGAGGATTAATCGATCTTGAAAGTTGTTTTGTAAGCGAACGTCTTATCTGTCCTGCATTATCTTCATCGTTCCTCGACCCATCGCAACCTTCTGCCCCAACAAAAACGATCTTATTTGCCTTTTCCAACATATTCTGTATAGCTGGATCGCTCTGAAATTGTTTCGATAATTTCGCAGAACTTAACTTAGTGCTAGTGTCATTCGGGCTAACAGCCATAATAAAATCAGCAGTATTGCCCTTGCTATCCTTACCACTAAACTCGACTGGATTTTCGGGGGAACGTGGTGGAGGACAAGCAGTTAATGTCAAACTTACTGTAGCAGCTGTTACTAATTTCTTAAACACAGTTAATCGTTTCATATTTTACTGGTACAAAACATGACTTTGATTATAACCAACGACGATGGTATCGACGCCCCAGGTATCCGCGCATTGCAAAAAGCTGTCAACGGTAACGCCATAATTGTCGCACCGAAAGCCCCTTTATCGGGTTGCGGTCATCAAGTTACTACTACTAGCGCTATTCACGTACATCGTCGATCGCAAACCGAATATGCTGTTGGTGGTACTCCGGCTGATTGCACGCGACTAGCACTTACACATCTTTGTCAAAATGTCAAATGGGTACTTTCGGGCATCAATGCTGGTGGCAATATGGGTGTTGATGTTTATATTTCCGGTACTGTGGCTGCTGTGCGCGAAGCAGCTATGCACGGAATTCCCGGAATTGCTGTTTCTCACTATCGCAAACGCAACTTAAATGTTGATTGGGATACTGCTGCTAGATGGACGGCGAAAGTATTAGATGATTTGTTCAAAAAACCGATCGCACCCGGTAGTTTCTGGAATGTTAATTTACCCCATCTTTTACCGGGAGAACCAGATCCAGAAGTGGTATTTTGCCAACCTTGTAGGCAACCTTTACCTGTGAATTACCGCATTGAAGGTGATGAATATTACTATCACGGCGAGTATGCAAAGCGTCAGCGAACTCCCGGCAGCGATGTGGATGTCTGCTTTTCTGGTAAAATCGCGGTAACTCAGCTAAGGGTGTAAAATAACTAAAGTAACAGTACTAACAACCTGTGGAACCAACCGAAGAACAATACCTAATTCTGAACGCCCTAGAAACTTTAGATTTACTAGGCTATACATTCTATGATATAGAAACTGGAACTTGGTACATTGAAACACCAAGTCCTGTATTGCCGATCTCGCGGCTACTGCAAAATGGCGAAATTATACCCATCGAACCGGAGTCATAACTATGACAGAATCTATTCAAGTGCAGAAACAAAAGTATGAAAGATTCAAAGAACTGTTCGCGGTAGGACGCCAACGCTATTTAGATGCAGGGGGAGATCCTAGCCGTCCGTCAGGTAGTTTGCACGGTAATGATTACTTAACAGATGAAGAACGAACAGAATTAATTACTTTAGGACGAGAGCTTGGCGGAGTAAAAATAATTGATGGTTCTGTTCATGTAGCAGGACGTTCTTGGAAATTACCAGAAAATTCTCCTTTATTGAAAAATCAAAGTACATCTGAAGTAAGATCGGATAGTTAACTGTTGGCAATGAGGAAAAATGCGAATATTAATCATGGGTGGCACCCGGTTTATCGGAGTTTATCTGACTAAAATTTTAGTAGAACAAGGTCACGAAGTTGTATTATTCAATCGGGGTAAGAAGCCAGCGCCAGTTGAAGGTATCCAACAAATTCATGGCGATCGTACTGACGCTTCCCAAATAAAGGAAAAGCTAGCTTCGGAAAACTTTGATGCCATCTTTGATAACAACGGTCGCGAATTAAGCGATACTCAACCTTTGGCGGAGATTTTTAAAGGTCGGGTAAAACATTTTGTTTATATGAGTTCGGCGGGAGTTTATCTCAAAACAGACCAATTACCGCACATTGAAGGGGATGCGATCGATCCGAAAAGTCGTCACAAAGGTAAGCACGAAACAGAGGCGTATTTAATCGAACAAGGATTGCCTTTTACTTCGATTCGTCCAACCTATATTTACGGCCCGCAGAATTATAATGATGTGGAAGCGTGGTTTTTCGATCGCATCGTGCGCGATCGACCCATCCCCGTACCGGGTAACGGATTACACATCACCCAACTCGGTCACTGCAAAGACTTGGCGAACGCGATGGCGGCGGTGTTGGGGAATGAGAAAGCGATCGCACAGATATATAATATTTCGGGAGAACGCTTCGTTACTTTCGATGGACTTGCACGCGCCTGTGCAATAGCGGCGGGTAAATCACCGGATGAGTTGCAGATAGTGCATTACGACCCGAAAAAGTTTGATTTCGGCAAACGTAAAGGTTTTCCATTGCGCGTGCAGCACTTCTTCGCATCAGTTAATAAAGCGATGACCGAATTGAATTGGAAACCGGAATATGACTTAGTTTCTGGTTTGAAAGATTCATTTCAAAATGATTTTCTCGCGTCTGGAAGAGATAAAGCTGAAGCTGATTTTTCTGTAGATGATGAGATTTTGAAAGCAGTGCAAAGTTAATTGTTAGGGTAAGGTGGGCAATGCTTACCTTACTCTTAATGAGAGGATAAATATGGCTTATTTTTTAGTTTGGATGGTGCAACAAGGGTAAAAAGAAACCCGGTTTCTTCAAGAAACCGGGTTTCTAGTTGTCAATTAAGCATTTTCCTTGGTAAGAGTTGGCGGCAACAAATAGATAGCACCGGAAATTAAAGTGAAAGCAACAGAAATCCAGAAAGCAATGAGAGAAGGAATTTGCCAAACTGCTGGTAAAGGTGCAATTAACAACGAAATGGCGATGATTTGACTTACTGTTTTCAATTTACCCCAGATGTTTGCACCGGAAATAGAAGTTTGATTGACGCGCCAACCTGCGATCGCCAACTCCCGCGCTAAAATCAGAAAAACGCCCCATGCAGGCACTTGTCCCAACTCAACTAAAGCCAATAATGGGCCAAGGACTAGGAATTTATCGACTAAAGGATCGAGAAACTTGCCTAAATCGCTGATTTGGTTGAGTTTACGCGCCAAATAGCCATCTAACCAATCGGTACTTGCTGCTACGATAAAAATTGCCAAACATATCCACCGACTTAACTCTGTGGGGTTGTGCAATCCGTAAAGGAGAAACGGCAATCCCAGCAGGCGCGAGAAAGTGATCCAGTTTGGAATAGTCATATCAATTGAGTGGAGTGCGATCGGCTATCAGTTTTTATCTTAAATTATCCAGCTGCCTACTTACGGCTAAACCTGCGTGTCACCATACAAGATTTGATTTTTTAGGTATGTTGTTGCACTAAGCGTTCTCGACAGCGCCACAGCTTACGTAAGTTTCGATACTGTTGGGTAACACCCATCATCCCGAAAAGATTGGTGGTAAAATTTCCGCTTTCGTGGGTTTGTGCTTGTAATTGTCGATCGCCCATGTCAAACTCGCTCCAAAAATGCTATTCTAGAATAATTAAAAAAACTTAATAACAAAACTATGGTAAATCGTTGGGCTGATAAGCAACTGAAAAATTGCGAAGCAGCACTCCTTTCATTAGAAGCGGGGTTGACCCAATTTAACCAGGCGACGACAGGATTAATAGATTCCCTCGCTGCTGGAACTTCTTTATCTTATTTGCAACAAACTTATTCGCTTAATTGGCACAAAATCTGGCAGGAAATCGCACAAGAAAACCTTTGGGGCCCACAATCCTATCAGCTCGGTGAATGGCTGTCTCAACAAGAAAAAGATATAGAGAAACGCTTGCTACAACTGGAATTGTTAATTTCCGAATACCGCCTGCATATTCATCACTCGGTTCAAAAAGCTACCGATTTTTGGCTGGGATACGACGAAGGCAAAGTTCGCTGTCGCACTCCTTATGCTCAAGAACCATTTATTATCGGTTATCCCACACCCTATCAAAAAGGAGAATTGCTCGGTTGGCGTTATGCGATCGCCAAATATAAAGTTCAGAATTTGTTGGAATGTTGCAACACATCTAGTTGCGAACTTTTCACTTGGGGATGAATTAATTTGAGATTTAAGATTTTAGATGGCAAATTTTTGATTATTCCCTAAAAAAATTTTTATTTTCGCCACATTCACTGTTGTTATTCTCTGTGAGAATCGGTGGTTAAATTTCTACCGCAGATGTAGGCAGATTAACGCAGATAAGAAGGGGATTTTTTATGCAGCCGATGCTACCGGACATAATATAATTATATGATGTAGTTAAAGAATGCTAAGATTTCAGATTACAAATTGCCAAAATCTGCAATCTGAAATCTGAAATTTGCAATTACCCAGCTTACTTGAGGTGTGCAACGGTGACGCCTTCGCCGCCTTCAGATCGATCGGCTAAATCAAAACGCTCAACCTGCGGATGCTGCTTCAAGAATTCGTGAACTCCTTGTCGCAGCTTACCGGTGCCTTTGCCGTGAACGATCCACAGGACACCGTATTCTACTGCTTGGGCGATCGCTTTTTCTACCTCGCTTTCTGCATCTGCTACTCGCCAACCGCGAATATCGAGAGTATTCTTAGATGTGCGAATCGCAGGTTTGGGTTGTTGCGGAACAGTTGCTGTCTGTTTCTTTTGCGAATTACTTGTCTCGCCTGCAACGGGTTTTGATTTAACTGGCAATTCCGGTTTCTCACCATCAAGGGATTCGATATCTTCTAAAGAAACAGTCATTTTCATGATGCCAAACTTGACGGTCAACTGACCTGCTTCGTTAGGAGAACTCAGCACTTCCGCAGTTTGACCTAACCTGGGAATGCGAATGCGATCGCCTTCTTTTGGCATAAAGCCTGGTTTGGGTTTTGGCGGTGGCGGTGGTGGCAAATGACGTTGGGCAATTTGATTGACACTTTCCCTTGCTATATTCACATCTTGTGCGGTCATCGGCCCTTGTTGCAAGCGGCGAATTACTTGGGCGATTTCACCTTTTGCTTGTGCGATCGCTTTTAGCACTTCCTGTTCTTGCTGTTGTCGCAACTGTTGTTCTCTTTCTTGCAAAGCAGCTGCTTTTTTGGAGACTTCCTGATAGAAACGCTCTGCTTGTTTGAGTAGTTGCGCTGCTTCTTCTGCTTTAGTTTCTTGACGGCGGCGTTGCGCTTCCAATCCCGCAATTACTTCGTTTACCTCTTCCGTTGCTCCCCCTACATAAGTTTGTGCTTTTTCAACTACCTCTGCGTTGAGTCCCAAACGGCGAGCAATTGTCAAAGCGTTAGAACGACCGGGAATTCCCCATAATAAACGATATGTAGGCGAAAGGCTGACATCATCGAATTCTACCGAAGCATTTTCAAAACGCGAGTCTTGATATTTCAGCGCTTTGAGTTCGCCAAAGTGAGTTGTCGCCATCGTCAGTTGTGCGTTGTCGGCGAGATATTGTAAAAGTGCGATCGCCAATGCACTTCCCTCCGCTGGGTCAGTACCCGCTCCCACTTCATCTAGCAATACTAGCGAATTGCTCGTTGATAATTGCTCATTGGCAATTGCAGATTCATTTTCTTCTCCATTCTCCAAAGCCTCTAAAATCCTGCTAATGCGGCGGATGTGACCGGAAAAGGTAGATAAACTTTGCTCTAACGATTGTTCATCGCCAATATCTGCCAAAACTTGCTCAAACCAGGGCATTTCGACTGGTTCCCGTGCGGCTACGAACAAACCCACCTTCGCCATCAGCGCCGCCAAACCCAAAGTTTTTAAGGTAACGGTTTTGCCGCCAGTGTTAGGGCCTGTAATCGTTACTACTCGAATTTGCGGCTGAATCAGTAAATCCACGGGCACAACTGCTGCACCTTGTTCGTGCTGATGTTGCCAAACTAACAGAGGATGGCGCAACTGCCGCAGGGTAATGCTTTCTCTTGTGGGGTGGGCATCTTGCCCGCCTCCAACCATTTGAATGAATCTGGGCGGATTAGCTTGCAACCAATAACTGTAACGCGCCCTAGCTGTTGCCAGATCTAAAGTAGTTGCGATCGCCAACAACCTCTCCAAATCCGGTTTAACTGCTGCCACCTGTTCTGTCAAAGCTCTGCGAATCGCTTCTTCCTCAGCTTGCTCTTGACGAATGAGTTGCCGCATCTGATTTCCCAACGACACAATCGCGTTTGGTTCCACGTACAGGGTAACGCCGCTCATCGATGTGTCGTGAACTATACCTGGGATAGCATCTTTGCTAGTTGCTTTCACGGGGATAACGAAGCGATCGCCCCGCTGGGTAATCACCTGTTCCTGCACCGCGCCGGATTGCCGCTGTAAAATGCCTTGCAATATCTGATAGATGCGATCGCGCTGTTGCCGCATTTGCTGGCGAATGCCGGCGAGTTTGGGACTAGCTCTGTCTGCCACTTCGCCGCGATCGTCGATGCAGTGGTGAATTTCCTGCTCTAGCTCCGGATAAGTCCGCAAATCTGCCACTAACTCCGTCAGAACGGGCAAATCTTCTTGGTTATCGATAACTCGACGCAGTTGTCTTGTCCCCGCCAGAGTTGTCGCAATGTTGAGCAACTCTTCCCCAGACAAGATACCTTGGAGTTCGGCTCGTTCGAGCGCATCTCCTATATCATAAATTCCGTCAAAAGTCCAGCCTGTTGTCAGGCGAGTTTCCAATTTGTAAACTTCTTGAGTTTGCGCCAACAGAGTCAGACTCTCGTCTTGAGTTTGGGGAATTTGCAGACGACGAGAAGCAATAGCTCCCAGCTTGGTGGCAGCAAAAGTGGACAGGTGTTGGCACAGACGTGGCCATTCCAGTAGTTCTAGGGTTTCGGCTTGAATCAAAGCTTATTTGTGGAAATTAAATATAAATAAGAGTTCCAATTCTCAGGATAAAGCAGGAACACCCGTTTCGGGTTATTCCAAAGGTGGGGTAAGAGCAAATCCGCTGGGATTATCCCCGTTATTTTTGCGGAGAGTGGGGGAGCGGGAGAGCGGGGGAGCGGGAGAACGGGGGACTTGGACAACTCAGATCTTGCACCATTATCAACAAGCCTGGAAAAACCGGGTTTCTTGACGAAAAATCTAGGCTTTCAAAAAGCTATTTGCAAGAAACCCGGTTTTTAGCCAAGGTGCAAGATGTGAGTAGACATACGGCATCAGCAAATATTCTCACTGACATATCGTACCGATCGACGCCGTACACCTACGCAGAAACGCGCAAATAAACCCGGTTTCTATCAAAAAATGTGCATTTGGCAATTACAAATCTACGCAGAAACGCGCAAACAAACTTGGTTTCTATCAAATATTCTGCGCTTGGCAATTAAAAGTCTATGCAGCAACAAGGTTTCTGGCTTTTCGCGATCTCGCAGTTATGACGATCGCAATTTCCACAGTTAGCGGTCTTTACAACAACCTGATTAAATTCGGCTTTATTTAAAGCTTTGGGAAAGATTTCAGAATAAATCAAGGGTATATTCTATAATTTCGAGCAGTTTACAAATTTTTTTGCTTTCATAAGGCTTCTTTCTACATTTTACTTAAGGAAAATAGCGACGATCGAATCTTGCGATCGCGCTCCCAAGCCAAAATGTAAAGTTTTGCAACAAGAAACTAGCTAGCGCATAATATCGGAACTTTCATCCCGATAGATATATAGAGCCAAAAAGTATCAGGTATGGGAGGGTGCAATGTCTGACTTGGATATCGGAGTTTTGAATAGCGATCGAAATTATTCCGGTTTGGTCGATAGCACCGATCCGTTTGACTTGTATAAGTTCAGCTTGAACTCTCCGGGAAAAGTCGGTGTTTCCCTGACCGGATTAACTGGAAATGCCGACCTAGAGGTACTTGACACAGGGGGAAGAGTATTATATAATTCTGCGAACGGCGATTGGAGTGATGAAGCGATCGCGATCGACAACTTAGCCGCCGGAAATTACACAATTCGAGTCAACCAAGTTAGCGGCGAAGCGAATTACAACCTGAATGTCAAAGTTGAGAATATTCAAGTTGACCCTCTGACTGGATTGAATATCGAATCGGGATATTTTACAGTCGGAGAAACCGGACAAGTTGGAGTAGATTTTATTAATGATGGCGGTTGGTATAAAGGGGAATTAGCCATCTTCAGTTTAGACGGAATGGATCGATTTGTTCCCGGTTCCGTAGAGTTTATTAAAGAAGCAGCAAATCGATCGCTAAGTAATTCAAACTTAGGTTATGTAGTAATTTCCGACCCCAACGAAGCGGCAAAGTTTAATGTTGGTTTGGCAAATGCCGATAACGATGGAGAATACAAAGGCGTCAAAACCTTTGCGATGAAACCGGGAGATAAATTTGGCGTGATGTTAGTGCCAAATGGCAAAGTGCAGGAAGTATTTAATCAACCGAATATTGGTGGTAGCAAACGTCCGTTATTCTCTTTAGTGACAGCGAATCCCAATGAAGCTTTTCATATCGGACAAGTTGCCGATATTAATGGAACGGGAAGTGCATTTGCGATCGAGGATCAGCGCGTTGATACCGGAACAGATAAAGATTATAACGATGTCGTTTTCAAGTTAACTGGTGCGACGGGAAAAGCAGTTAATTTGGATGAGGTGATTAATCCAGAAAAAGATTGGCGGAATTCTAAGTTGGGTAAAGATTTGATCGATTATGTGAAAAAAGAAGAGTTAGCGATCGATCCAAAACCACCAGTTGATACCACACCTATCGATCCAAAACCACCAGTTGATACCACACCTATCGATCCAAAACCACCAGTTGATACCACACCTATCGATCCAAAACCGCCTGTTGATACCACACCTATCGATCCAAAACCACCAGTTGATACCACACCTGTAGATCCAAAACCACCAGTTGATACCACACCTGTAGATCCAAAACCGCCTGTTGATACCACACCTGTAGATCCAAAACCGCCTGTTGATACCACACCTGTAGATCCAAAACCGCCTGTTGATACCACACCTGTAGATCCGACACCACCGATCGATCCAACACCAGTCGATCCGACACCACCGATCGATCCAATCCCAGTCGATCCAACACCACCGATCGATCCAATCCCAGTCGATCCAACACCAGTCGATCCAACACCAATATACAATGCTGGTAATACACTCGCTACAGCGCGTGATTTGGGAACATTGCGCGTTAATGCTAGTGAAATAGGCTACAGCTTAGGTGTTAGGGACTTTGTTAATAATGTTGATGAATACGACTATTACCGCTTTAATTTCGAGGATACTAACAATTTAAATGTGCGTTTGGATGACTTGAGTGGAGATGCTAAGGTTGAATTAATTCAAGACTTAAATAATAACAATCAAGTCGATGAAGGCGAAGTTTTAGAAATTTCTGATGGTGGTACAGCATCACAGTTAATTAACCGCACTCCTTTAGACAAGGGGATTTACTACGTGCGAGTTTCTCCGGGTGACGCGGGTGAGACTAATTACTGTCTCAGTTTGACGGCGAGTTCACCAGAATTATCGATCGCACCAAATCAACCTTTAATTGGTATCATCGATACTGGGTTTAGTGGGAATAATGCCGATCTTGATTATCGTCGATTTAAGTTGGGAAGCGATCGCATTTCCAACGACAACAACCCCTTACTCTCTCCCGGTGAAGGAAACGAACACGGGACTCACATTTTAGGGTTAATTGCTGCTACCCAAGGTAATGGAATTGGGATTGATGGAATTAATGAAAAAGCACCAATTTGGTTGGGACGTGCGGTAGGTAGTGGGAATTGGGCTTCTTCGCTGATCGAATTTGTGGATGCGGCGAAACAGTCGGGACAGAAAAATGCGGTTGTGAATCTCAGTTTAGATTTAACGCAAATTAACCCAGATGGTAGCGTTACTACAAGATATGAGTTAACGCCAAAAGAACGGGAAGCGATCGAATTTGCGCGGCAAAATCATGTCCTAATAGTTACTGCTGCTGGTAATGATGGCGGCGTGATGTCCGTTTTGGGACAAGCATCCCAGGAGTTTGACAATATTATTACAGTTGGCGCATCGAATGAGTTCGATCGAGCCAACTATTCCAGTTATGGTGCGGGTTTGGATATTTTAACTGAAGGCGGTAACACGGATAATCCCGTGCTGTCTACAGTAAAAGATGGCGTAGGTATGATGGCGGGGACTTCCGTTGCAGCAGCGAGGGCGACGGGTGTAGCATCTTTAATATGGGCAGCAAATCCCAATCTTAGCTACAGACAAGTAATTGATATTCTCGAATTGACGGCGGTGGATGTGAAAACGCCGGGGTGGGATGCAGAAACGGGCGCTGGGTTATTAAATGCAGTAAGTGCGATCGAATTAGCGAAGAAAACAACACCGCAAACTTACACGCCTTTTCCTTGGGTAGCGCCATTAACATGGAGTGGAGAGGGTTTAGTTACCCCTGTTGATCGCGCTGCGAGTGGAGGTAATACCCTAGCTACGGCGGCGGTGCAACCAGATCCTAACTTCTCTGATAGCGATACAGTTGATGTCAATAATCGCGAAAAATATTATGAAGTTACTATTGAGCAACCGGGTTATTTACGCTACACAATTACCCGCAGCAATGGTACAGAATGGTTGCCAAATGTAGAGCGGTTGAGGACAGATGGAAAGCCAACATCGCGTCAATTTTCCTCTTCCTACTCCAAATTATACAACGTAGGGGCAGGCTCACCGAACGGAGGCGGATATGTAGGGGGTGCATACATCGCCCCAGTTTCCAACACTGAGGAGATGTTTGTCGATCCTGGTACATACTATTTCAAAATCGATTTAGAGGATTCCCAAAACAACTTTTTAGATACTTTTGGAGATGAACCTATTGTTTATCATACTAATCTCCAAAACTATAACCTAACATCTGAATTTATTCCCGATCGACCTTCTAGTTTCTCTGGGGCTGCACAATTTAAAACTCCGTCGGGAGTAACTGTAGCTGAACTAAATACTTCAGATCAACTTAACTACAATCCAACTAATTCTACTCAACCAGGGGTAAATTATTGGCTAGATGTAAACGAACCAGGGAATTTAAGCCTTAAAATAAGCTCGTCTATTGCCGATCGGATTCAACTACAAGTTAAGAAGCTGGTAGGACTTGAAGGCGAAAATGGTGCTGGGGAAATATTAGTAGATACTGGGTTTGTTGCGCTCGATCTATCTCAGCCAATAGAGTTAAAAAATCTGAACAAAGGGCGCTATATTTTGGAAGTTCTGCCGCGTCCTTCTTGGGATAATATTAATCGGCAATGGATTCAGCAGCCATACACACAACCTTTCACAATTAATGGTGTTTTCTCTCGACAAGCACCAAATCCAGGTGAAGGACAAGTTCCAAGTTATGCTGGAGGATTTTCTAAGACTATTACGAGTAATGGGGTAGATACTCATTACTATGCTAATGGTTACTTGAGCGTGCAGCCGAGTGGTTATGCAACTTGGTATACTTATGGTGCGGGTGTTCCTTTACCGACAATTCCAGGGGCAACAGTGCCCGGTGCATCAGTTCCACCATTTTCTACATTAGGATTGGGAACTGCTACGCCAGTGGCAACTGTACCGCCAGATTATGCGGGAAATAGCTTTAATCAAGCACGCAATATCGGCGTACTTAATAGCACTCAAACTTTTCAAGATTTCTTGGGTGATGCCGATCCATCTGACTATTACCGCTTTGAATTAAATAATGATAGCAACCTGAATTGGCGCGTAGATGGATTAAATCCAGGGGTAGATTTTCAACTGTATAATAATGATTTTAAATTGCAGTGGAGTACGAATACTCCCGCGCCGAATTTTAGCTCGGATATGGCTGGTACATATCCAGGTACTCCAGGCACTTACTACATCCGATTGAAACCTTTTGCTTCTGGTGGTTCTAACTATAACTTTAGTTTGTCTGCTATTCCCAGAAACACAGCACCGGAAAATTTGCAGTTTAACTTAACGAGTAATAGCTACAGCGTAGGAGAAACTGTTGATCTAAATGGCAAAGTTTTCGATCGCAATGGTGCTAATGACATTTCTAGAGTAGATTTATCGCTGAAACAGAATGGTAATGAATGGCAATTTTTAAGAAGTAATCAAAGTTTGAACAGGGATGGTCAATGGGCAAATTTCTCTTTGAGCCTGGACGATTTAGCAACTGGTAACTATGAGTTGCAGGCTATTGCTTATGACCAGTCTGGTGCTGCAAGTAACACTGTTACTGGTGCGTTCCAGGTAACAGCACCTTTTGATAATAATGCTACTCAATGGTTCTCCAATGGCAAGACGCTGAGTGGCGATATGCTGGCTGAATATAATCGGCTTGTATCTCAGGGTAATTATTTGGGTAATCCCAGCTTTGTCGATTCGACCGATCGCAATACTTACTTTGGTACTCCCGTTCGGCGATCTTTCTTCCAGCAACCAGGTCAAACAAGGGGTTATTACTCTATCTATCAGAGCAAATACGGTACTTTCTCCTTGGGAGGAGCAATCGCTGACTACTACACAAATACTTACTTTAACAGTCCTAACGATCTGAATGGACTGTTTGCAGTTGATTCTGGTTTAGGCGTACCGACTTCATCTGTTATCAGACAGGCTGATGGGACTGAAGTGGCTTATTTTGAAGGAGGAATGCTGACAAATCGGTATGGAGTTGTCACGCCAACTTACTACCAAAAAGATCGGTTTGATTTGGTAGGTCAAGGTGCGCCTAACGGTACGGAGTTGCAGTGGAAAAATGATTATGGATACTGGAATCCGTCAAGTGTAGGACAACCAACTGATTCAGTTCGTCGCATTAATAATGGATGGATTCAGGAGTTTAAAACTAATCCTTCGGGCGATATAGACAATATTTTCTTGCTCAAAGATGGTCAGTCAGTTCTGGGAGGTAAAGATACAAACAACATTCCTAATGGTGGCCCATACCGAGTTCAGGGAGGTTTCTTGAATGCTTACCGCTCAGTAGGTGGTTATGAGCGACAAAATGGTGGTTTAGGCTTCCCAACGATGTCACAGTTGCGATCGGATTTCAATGGCTATGAACTTTATCAAGCCTTTGAGAATGGCTTTATTGCGAAGACTTACGACGATCACACTATTATCCGAAATTGGCAAGGGCAAGATATTCAGCCTGAAATTTCAGCTAACCATTGGAAGGCCGAATATTTCAATAACCGCGATTTATCAGGCAATTCTGTATTATTGGAAGATTGGGGAGAAAGTAATAGTTTCAGGCGCGAGTGGGGAGATGGCGCTCCCGCAGGTGTTCCCTCAGATAATTTCTCTGTTCGTCTAACTACTCAGCGTTATTTTGCCCCGGGTAATTACCAAATTAATACCAACTCCGATGATGGAGTGCGAGTCCGAATCGGCAATCAAACTGCTATCGATAAATGGGTTGAACAAGAGTTTAAAAATCAACACGAAGGTTATTTTCGCTCGGAGGGTGGGGAATATCCAGTAACAGTTGAATATTTTGAGAGTGGTGGCAATGCAGCATTGCAACTCAATATTTATTTTGCAGAAACTGTTGGTGGTTCGCAGTGGCGATCTACTTTCTACCGTTGGGATCAAAACCAAGGCAATATGCCGCCTGGGAATTTCTATGAAAATTCCAATAACATTATTGGTGTTCTCAATCTTGGTGAGAATCGACGCAGCGATGGAAAGTATGGCATAAATCAAAATTGGGGTGCTGGTTCTCCCAAGGGTGATTCGCGAATTCCTAACGATTACTTTGCCGTTCGCAGCTATACTCAAGCTAAATTTGAGGCTGGCAAAACTTATGTGGCACGAGTAAGAGCAGATGATGGTTTCCAACTAAGTGCCAAGCGTGCGAATACGGAGGAATGGGTTGACATTACACCTAAAGATCAATGGCAGCAGGCTTACGGCGCATACAAGGAGATTCAGTTTCAAGTTCCCCAAAGTGGCTGGTATGATTTTCACTTCCACCATTTTGAAGAACGGGGTGATGCTTACATCGATCTCTCTTGGGAAGAGGTAACAGGTGGGTCACCTAATGGCGGTGGCAATCCGGGTAGTTATCCTGGCAATGGTGGCAACTCAAATTACTTAAGTGAACTTAATTCTTGGTCAAACGATCAATGGAATTGGGCAGCCGGAGACAATACTCGAATTACTGGCAAATATTGGTCTGTGGAAACAGATGAAACAAATTACTCCAGTCAGCAAGCCATCTTGCAAATATACAATGAATTGTCTAAACAACTTCTGGGTGCAGAATACAAATCTTCTGCTGGTTATGTTCAAGACCCCAGTTACTATAATGACCCCGCAGCAGGTGGTCAGTACGGATATCATGACGGCATAGATATTGATACTCCGAACTGGACTCCAACTAATGTCAAAGCTTTAGTCGGTGGAACAGTTAGTATAGTCCAGAATCAAGTAGGTAATTATTTCCTCCAAGTTGCAGGTGATGATGGTCGCTTCTATCGATACGGACACCTCAGTAGTGTAAATATAAGTTCTGGTAGGGTCAATGCGGGTGATGTGATTGGTCAAGTAGGTATGTCAAGTGCCTCAAACCACCTGCATTTCCAGGTAAATAGAAGTAAATCTCAACCCACAGGTTACAATCGCTGGAACCAAGCAGATGTTTATGGATGGACTCTCAATCCTCTAAAGGTATTTTGGGAACTCAGAAATAATGGAATTAATAACACTGGAAGCGGAAGTTCTAGCGGCGGGTCAAGTGGTAGCAATCTGGGTAGTTTCCCTGGCAATAATGGAAACAACAGTGATATAGATATCCAACTCGACTTCTACGGGGAATTCAGTCAAATACAAAAAGAGGTTATTGAGCAAGCCGCAAAAAACTGGGAGAATATCATCACGCAAGATAAAGTTGTGACTGGTGTCTTAAGAATTGCGGTTACTCAAAGCACAAAGAAAATAAGTGGTCAAAATTGGAATGCTTGGGCAGAATCATATCTGGATTATGAAAAAAATAACCGAATAGATTGGACGGCTAGCAATGGTAATGACTTTGAAGGTCAGAATCGGATTAACTTTAACAGCAACAGACTCAACGAGCCATTATCAAATAACTGGCTATTGAGATTGACTATGCACGAACTTGGTCACACATTAGGTCTTGATGAGGCCAATCCGGGATATGATACAAGCCTGGGAATGGACAGTTTAATGAATTTAAGCTCACCAAATCAAGGTGGTTTAAATGAAAAAATAACTGAGGGGATGTATCGAAAATTGGAATATCTTGGTTATCAAGTTAATCGCAATACCGGAATTAACTGGCTGCGCTGATTTATCTGTTCTTTGGTGGGAATGAGTTGATCTCGCTTTCTCTGTGTCTGTAGCTAACGCCATTACTAATCCTTTCCAATCGAGCGTCGCACTTTCGGAACAAGAGTGCGATCGCCCTTTTCGCTATGTCAGTGCTGGTAGGGATGAGAGTGCGATCGTACTTTTTCGGATGTCAGTGCTGATGGGGATGAGAGTGCGATCGTACTTTTTCGGATGTCAGTGCTGATGGGGATGAGAGTGCGATCGTACTTTTTCGGATGTGAGTGCGATCGTACTTTTTCGGATGTGAGTGCGATCGTACTTTTTCGGATGTCAGTGCTGGTGGGGATGTGAGTGCGATCGCTTCTTTTTTCTATGGAATATTAAAAAGCGATCGCTCAGATCATAGCTATAATTGAGCTAACACAAGCTACACTACCCATGCCGGAATCCTTACAAACTTCACGACTCCAGCAAGCGATCGATACCGTAGAATCCCTATCGCTTGAGGAACAAAACCTAGTCGTTGAAATCTTGCTCAAACGACTACAGAGAAAACGCCGAGAACAACTACTTCAAGAAATAGGAGAAATTCGTCAAGAAGCCTCTCAAGGCGTAATTAAATTTGGTTCTGTAGACGATTTCCTCAAGGAGTTAGATACTGGAGAAAAATTGCTTGGACTCCCAAATCTTTGCGAGCATACAAACGCCTAATCCGGCAAAATCCGCAGTTGCGAAGCGCGATAGAAGAAACCCTTCGACAACTTGCAACCGATCCCTTTCATCCTACTCTCAAAACTCACAAACTATCTGGTGAGTTTGATGGGATTTGGTCAGCTTCAATTGATTACAGTTATCGCATTTTGTTTGAGTTCACTGTCACAACTGACTCCGAAGAAGCAATTTTACTGCTCAACCTTGGTAGCCATGATGATGTCTATTAAGGAAAAGTCTATACCTGAAAATCATTTAAAAGGATCGTTTTTGTGGAATTAGATAGTGCGATGGATGTAGGTGCGTTCGCGTAGCGTGCCGTAGGCAATCGCCCTTTTTCGGATGTCAGTGCTGGTGGGGATAAGAGTGCGATCGCGCAGCGTGCGACGAGAGCGCAATCGTACTTTTTGGGATGCAAGTGCTGGTGGGGATGGGGGTGCGATCGCTTCTTTTTTCTATGGAATATTAAAAAGCGATCGCCTTCCAAAATAAAGTGCGATCGCGCAGCTGACGAACCGCATATTGCTACTCATTTATCATCAAATCTTCCCTTCTTTAATTACTTCTGTACAGCCGCAGCCCGTTTATCCTCCGCTCTACGTTGCCATTTTTGAGCAATTTTCTCTGATTCTTCACTAAACTCTTTTATTTTTTGTTCAACTTCTTTAGCAAAATTAAGGACTTCATCTAATTCAGCTAATTGTTGTTCATTCAACGATGGCTTTGTCATTGCAAATTCTCCAACCGATTTTTTAGATTATTAACTAACATTTTAGTTTCTAATACTCTACCCAGTTCACCTGCCAAATCTTCCCCAGCTTCCTGAATTTCCTCCTCTGTATTTGTCTCGGTTGCCGAAAGGTTTTCTACTATACTGCGAATTCTTCTTCTTTGTGTCTCAACAAATAGCATAGCACTGCTAAAAGAAACAAAAAACTGAATTAATCTAGCATTTTCGGGAAAGCGATCGAGGATAGTTCTAGTTAAGGTAAGTCCTGTGGTAGCCTCCTGCTCAATTTGATTAAGTTCTTGATTTAATTGCTCGACAAGAGCAGTGATTTCTGGTGGAATAGGCATTTTGTAATTATATTGTAGCAGAGAATGAATAGCGCGATAGAAGGCGTGAGGTTACAATCGGGCTACTTAGATTATAAAGTGGGAGCGTGCCAAAATGAATTAGAGAGTGCGATCGCGACAGCGATGCTCCCGCATTATCGCTGCTTTTTTCTATGAAATATTAAAAAGCGATCGTCTTTGACCAAAATCAACCATTCACTCAACTTTTCACACCACTACTCACTTCTATGTTGGAGATGTCTAATAGGACTTACGCACGCTCTTGCTTTGCGTAAGTCCCGTCTAAACATCTCTAATTTGACTTTTGCGATCGATTCTCAGCTAATTCTTGCTAGCAGCAGCAACAGGTACTGGTTCGTAAAGATACTCAAAACCATTACCATCGAGATCGCGACCGTAGAAAGAGGCGGTGCCATCGCGATGTTCGTGAATACGGGTGACTTGAACTCCTTGGGCTTTCAGCTGTTCGTAGGCAGTTTCCATTTCCTCACGCTCGCTGAAAACAAAGCCAAAATGCGGCCCTGCTTGATCGTAACCCGGACTCAACAGCGCCAAACCATCTTGTCCAGCTTTGAGATAAGCCCAGTCTGCATCTTTCCAGACTAACTCCATGCCCAAGTTTTTGTAGAACTCAGCTGCTTTGTCAATATCATGCACGCAAATAGCGACGTGCCCCAGTCGTTTCAGCTTCATAGGTTAAAAATCTTAACGTTTCTCCCTACATATGATTGTATGGCAGCTACTTTAGAGTTAGTTTTGCCTGTTTCTCATACCGAAGACAGACGATCGCTCTATGCTGTTTAACCCAGTCAACCTACCTTACTGGATTTTCCTGGGAATGGGAGTCTCGTTGTTCCTGTTAGTCATTTTTTCCGGTGGGGGAGACGACGATCTCGATTTAGACGCCGATGCGGATGTCGATGTTGATGCAGATGCGGGTAGTTTGCACTTCGACACAGACGCTGATGGCAACGGTGACTTTAACGCTTTGCAAATACTCGGATGGTTGGGTTTTGGTAAAGCACCGCTAATCTTGTTGCTGGCTACTGATTTTAGTCTTTTAGGACTGATTGGCTGGATGCTCAACGTGGCAATAGGCAACATCTGGGGTATTGCACCCAAAGGTTTTTTGGCAGGAATTGTAGCGCTTTTGGCGCTGGTAATCAGTTTGTTTGTAGGTAGTGCGATCGCTCGACCGCTCGGTAAAATTTTCGCATCTTTTGGGGAAGATGCCAGCAGCGATCGCATTATTGGTTGCATTGGTACGGTTAGTTCCGCCAGTATTCCTGTGGAAAACCAAGGCAAAATCGGTCAGGTAGATGCGATCGATTCAGCTCGCAATCTTGTCACCATCAGTGCCGCATTACCGGAATGGGCAAAAATTATACCTTGCCGAGGTCAAAAAGTATTGGTGATCGATCGGCTGCCTCAATATTATCTCGTCATCGTCAACGAGAGTTCCGATCTAGACCATTGGTTAGAAACTTCAACAAAAAACAACCGAAAAGTTAAGTAGGGTCGGCACCGCCCACCTCGTCTCACGAAAATCAAAACTTTGCAATAGGTTTAAATCGCCATGCTCTTTTGGCTAACTTTCATTCAATCTTTACCCATCGCTACCGTTGCTGAAACTGCACCGACACAGCCGCAAACAAACGTAAATTCGCAAGATTCGAGGTCTGCGTTAATGGCGCAAACACTTCATCCTGCACCCATTCAGCCAACACTAGCACAAGCGGATGTATTAGGTGGAGGAGTTACTTTCTTCGCCGGACTTGTTGCTGCTTTGGTTGTATTGCTGCTGGTAAGCATTTGGGCTTATACGCGGGTTTATGTAATTACCCCCACTAACGAAGCTTTTGTTAGAACTGGCGGCGTTTTTATGAAGAAGAAAACCGTGTTCCTCAACGGCGGTTGTATTGTTCTGCCAGGATTTCACGAACTCACCCGCGTACCCCTGAGAGAAATTTCCATTGATGTTGAGCGCACTGGTAAACTTGCCGTTCGTACCAAAGATTATTTGAGAGCGGACATGAGAGTTACCTTTTATGTCTGTATTACTGCATCGGAAGAAGATGTGCTAACTGCTGCCGCTCGACTTTCCCAACAAGGGAAGATTACGCCAGAGAACATCAAAAATGCTTTGGAAAAACGGGCAGACGATGCCATTCGTGCCGCAGCGAAAACTAAGGATTTGGCAGAAATCGATTCCGATAAGTTAGGGTTTGCCCAAGAAGTTTTAAACTTAGTCGAACCGGATTTGAAACGAGTGGGTTTAACCCTGAATAACATCGCCATTTCGGAAATTGAAGAAGGAGATACCTACGATACCAACAATTTCTTCGACGCTCAAGGTGTGCGCCTGCGAACGGAAACTATCCAAAAATCGATTCAGCAAAAACGAGAAGTTGAACTGACAACCCAAGTTTCGATCGAACAAAAAGAACTGGATGCCCAAAAGCGCTCTCTGCAAATTGCCCAAGAGAAAGAAGCTGCCAAACTGGAACAGCAATTGCAAGTAGAAGCATTGAAGGCTCAAAAAGAGCGGGAAATTGAAGAAGCAAAAGCGCGAGAAGCTGCCACAGTGCAACGCACCAAAATTTTACAAACTAAATCCGTAGAAGAGGAAGAAATTGGCAAAAAATTAGCCATTCAACAAAGCCAGATCGATGCAGATATCGCTTTGGAAGAACGCAACAAACAACTGAAAGTAGCCCAAACATTGCAAAAATGCGAATCAGAATTAGCTGAAATTGCGCGGCTGCAAAATGTAGAAGCTGCCAAACTGCAAGCGCAAGTGCAAGTAGCCGAATCGGAAAGACAAGCAAAATTAGCCCAAGAAGATGTCGCCATTGCAGTTGCTAACAAAAAACGAGACAGTTTCGTTGCGGAAGCACAAAAAGCCAAAGCAGAATCAGCCGTTACAACAGCCAGCGCGGTTGAAAAAGCGGAACGGGATAAGCAACTTTCGATTATCGCAGCTGAGAGGGAAGCGCAAGAACGTCGCATTTCCGATCAAAACGTCGTCGAAATCGATGTTTTCCGACGCAGAAGGCAAGCAGAAATCGCTCAACAAGCGGCAGAGTTGGAAGCAGAAGCTATTCGCACTTTGGCACAAGCTAACCGCGATAAAGCTTTGGCAGAAGCGGAAGGTATTGAAGCGAAGATATCTGCCGAAAATACGATCAGCAATGCCAATCTAAGTGCCAAGATTATTACCGCTATTTGGCCGGAATTGTCAGAGAAACTGCCAGAAATTGTGCAAGCTTTGGCACCGCAGCCGGGTGTTTTGGGCGATACCCGCATTTACTCTTTCCCAGGCGCAAACGGTCACAATGGTAATGGTGCAGGTGATGTGAATAAACTGTTACTTTCAACAAGTGGTTTGGCGCTGATTAACACATTGTTGGAAGATGGAAAGTTAGGAGAAGTAATTGGACAAATCAGTCATTTGGTGCGTAATGATGGCAGTAAACCGTCTGTTTCTTTAGATGGTGAAATGTCAGCAGATGTGAAATTATCGCCGAAAGAGCAACCGACAGTAGCAAAGCGGCAAATTTCTGATTCATCACCTCGAAAAACGACAGCAATGCCAACTTCTCCCGCACAACCTACGGTTATTGGCAAAGATGATAACGGAGGTTTGACATCCTAAATGTAGCTTTTTTATGAAGTGCGATCGCACTTTTTAAAGCCGCTTTCAGATGATTACGTCCAACCCGGTTTCTCGAAGAAAAGACTAGAAACCCGGTTTCTTGAAGAAACCGGGTTTCTATTTTGTATTCAACTAAAACCGTTATAATTAGTAATATCGGGTATGGTAGCATCGGTAGTGTAAGAATGATGTTGAGGATTGTCTGTGCTGAATCGTTGGTTAAATTTTCACCACAGATGAAAACAGATAACCACAGATGAACACAGATGGAAGCCAAAATTTTTCCGCTCCCGATGCAACCGGACATAATGTAAATTGCCTAGTGCGTTACGTTCCCTTACTCGATCGCCAATTGAACGTGTAATGCTCAAAGCCTGTTGATGGTAATTAATCGCTTTTTCATATTGTCCTAAGTGGTTGTAGACAATGCCTAGATGCTCTTAATTTTACCACGTTTTTACCCTTTTCTCAGCTTACTGCAAATTAAGCGATCGCACAACCTGTCGATCGCTAAAGCGAACTCGCAATCCCACTTCCTTCACATATAAATTTATGTATGACATCAGCGCCGAAATCAAGACAAGAACGCCCACCATTTCAAACAATTCTTCCACGGTACTGACGATCGCATAAACGAAATTTTCTTGCCCGTACAAATTTGAATAGTATGCACCCACCATTTCTACGCCGAGTGTACCAGTAATGAAGATGCTACCAGCCAGAAAAAACAAACGCCGTGTAGTTCTCGGTAAAGCGGTAAGAAATTGCATAAACATCAGCAGGCAAATAATTACAAAAATTCCACCGGGAATCACCCATGCAAAGTACAAGAAACCGCTGGTATGGAATAGCGATCGCATTGGGTTAATTAGTTCTTCGTGGAGACTTACTAACTCGTCGAGCGATAAAAACACAAAAATAATTGACAGCGCTCTCCAGTGGCGAGAGTAGCGGTTTTCTGCTACTTTTTTAGCATGGGCAATAATCGCGAGAAGAATTGCACAAAATAATAGTGTAGCTGTGGAGTATACTGCCGGAATGTTGGCTTCGCCATCAACATTAAATAATCGTACTAATGCTTCTCTTGAGGGGTAGTAAGGCAGATCGTACAGTGTGAACTGTATAATAATACTTACCAAAGTGAGCGCAACAACAATCAAACTCAAAAATTTGACTGTTTTACTCACAGAGAGATAAATCTCAATATTAGTGGACGCCAGATCTGAGATAATTAAAGTATCTGAGTCTTGGTTTGGTGGGGTAATATCGCTATTTAGCGAAGTTAGATTTTGATTGCTGTTTTTTTTCAGTGGCATTTATTTTTCAGTTATGTAAAATTTAAACGTGCAAAACTTCCGCCTAGACGCCGTAGGCAACTTCAAATTAAAATCGATGTAAGCTAGGCCGGATGAACTTAATTAACAAGCGATTAATTCTATATTAAAATAAGGTTAATCTAAAGTTGCCATCTGCCGTAAGGATGAAAGTTGGCTTTTTCTGCTCGAACCTTTGAATAGCAAAATTGGTAAATCTTTAGTTAAAGAGGAGTCAGATGATCGTAGAAGATTCTGCTGTAACAGAAGCGTGGTCAGCATTAGAAAACTCAATTATCTACTATCAAGGACGACCGGTGGGGACGATCGCAGCTCGCGATCCGGATGTAGAAGCGCTCAATTACGACCAATGCTTTATCCGCGATTTCGTTTCCAGTGCGCTGGTTTTTCTGCTCAAAGGTAGATCGGAAATAGTCCGCAATTTTCTTGAAGAAACCTTAAAGCTACAGCCAAAAGAAAGGCAATTGCTTTCTTCTAAACCCGGTCGAGGTTTAATGCCAGCTAGCTTCAAGGTTGAATCGGTACATGGAAAGGAACGTCTGAAAGCAGATTTTGGCGAACACGCGATCGCTAGAGTTGCACCGGTTGATTCTTGTCTTTGGTGGATGATACTATTGCGAGCTTATGTTAATTGCACAAAAGATACCGATCTAGTCTATCGACCGGATTTCCAAGAGGGTATCAGGCTGATTGTGGAACTGTGCTTAGTCGCTCGCTTTGATATGTACCCAACCCTTTTGGTTCCTGATGGCGCGAGTATGATCGATCGCCGCATGGGTCTTTACGGACATCCTTTAGATATCCAATCTTTATTTTATGCTGCCTTGCGTGCAGGTGGCGAACTTCTTTTCCCCGATCGAGATAATCAATACCTGATTAAAGCAATTCGCAGTCGCCTTCCAGCTTTGACCGACCATATTCGCGAACATTATTGGCTAGACAATCACCGTTTGAATGTGATTTATCGCTTCCGAGTTGAAGAGTATGGAGAAGAAGCTCTCAATAAATTCAATATATATTCAGATTCAATTCCATTTTATAGACTCATAGATTGGCTACCAGAAGAAGGCGGTTATTTAGCGGGCAATCTTGGGGCATCGCAAATCGATTGCCGCTTCTTTTCTTTAGGAAATTTAATGGCGATCGTTTCTGCTTTGACCGATCGGCAGCAGTCGTTAGGCATTTTACATCTGATTGAAACCCGATGGAAAAACCTAGTTGGAGATATGCCGATGAAACTTTGTTTTCCGGCTTTGGAAGACATAGAATGGAAAATACTGACCGGTTGCGATCCTAAAAATAGACCTTGGTCTTATCATAATGGTGGCAGTTGGCCTGTTTTGCTTTGGATGTTGACAGCAGCATCTCTGAAAATGGGTAGACCGGAACTGGCAGATAAAGCAATTAAAATTGCCGAAAAGCGTTTGAGCAAAGATGAGTGGCCAGAATACTATGATGGTAAAAATGGCAGACTGATTGGCAAAGAAGCGAGGAGATATCAAACTTGGACGATCGCCGGTTACTTATTAGCAAAAGAGCTAATGGAAAACCCCGCTCGTTTAAAATTAGTTTGTTTTGATGAATACCCTGAAATTGAATAATTCTAAGATTGCGCGTAAGCTTTGAGAGCGTATTCTTTAAATCGTTCTAAATCTGCTTGGATAGTCGATTCAACAACACGCCCCAAAAAGAGATTATCCATCAATTTGCCCAGCCAACCGGGAATAGCATAAGCTACCGATAGCTTGACAATACTGCTACTGTGGCGATCGTAAAAGCGAATTGCGCCTCGATTGGGCAAACCGCTCACCGATTCCCATTGAATAATTTGATTTGGGATTATTTTGAGAATGCGGGAAAGCCATGTGAATTCAAAACCGCCCGTCGCGAGTTTCCAACGGGATAATTCGGGATTATCTTCCAGAACTTTGACAGATTCAATCCACTTCATCCAGCGGGGCATCTGTTCGAGATCTGACCAAAGATTCCAGACGAATTCAATGGGAACCTGGACTTCTACTTGTACGCTATGTTCTAGCCAATCGGACATTTTCAGGATGGGGAATGGAGGATGGGGAATGGGGAATTTCAAATTTCAGATTTGAGATTTCAAATTTAATTAAAATCTCAAATCTGAATCTGAAATCTAAGATTTAGAATCTAAAATTGCTTTGGCTGCTTGACGCCCGGAAAGGGTAGCTCCTTCCATACTATCGATGTAGTCTTGTTGAGTGTAACTACCTGCAAGGAAGAAGTTAGCAATGGGGGTTTTTTGCGGCGGACGATAGGGGTCCATACCGGGTGCTTCGCGGTAGAGAGACTGGGCGAGTTTGACTACGCTGTACCAAGTCATGTTTAAGTCTCGCGCCGAGGGGAAGAGATCGCAAACTTGTTTGAGGACGTGCTGTGCGATCGCTTCATTGCTTTCCTTGATAAACGGATCTCCCGGTGTCAGCACCAACTGCAACAGCGAACCTTGTCCTTCCCGATAATAATCCGATGGGCTAGTTAAAGCCAAGTCAGCAAAACAGGAAAAGTCAGCATCCGGCGTATATAACAGATTATCAATTCCCGCCGCACGCTCCAACTGTTTCCGCGCCTCCGCATCGTGGAGTTCTGTCACCCAGCCATCAAACCGCAATTGTACCGTCGCCACCGGCACGGCATCTAACTTATATATATTGTCGAACTCCTTCCACTTGCGCCACTCTTGGGGGAGAAGACGCTGAATTCCCGGCACATCGCAAGCGCAGATATAGGCATCGGCGACGATCGTTTCTTCCGCTTCGCCGTTGGCAACAATCAAACCGTTAACGCGGGTTGCTTCTTTTTCCCCGGCAAACAGAATTTGTCGCACTCGACGACGGGTATGGATTTTCGTCCCTCGCGCTTCCAGATAGCGCACGATCGGTTTGTGCAGGTATTCATCGGGAGAACCTTCCAGCATTCGCAACACCGATGCTTCCGTTTTGGCAGCAAAAAACTGGAAAATGGTGAGCATACAGCGAGCGGAAATATTTTCGCAATCAATAAAGCCGAGTGCGTAAGCGATCGGATTCCACATTCGCTTGATGCTGCCTTCCGAACCGCCGTGACTGCGGAACCAATCGGCAAAGCTAATTCGATCGAGAGCGCGGATCGTTTTCATCGCGCCATCGAAGTCAACCAAGCCGCGTACTAGAGGACTGGTGCCAAGTGCGATCGCATTCTGAATTTTGTCTGGCACCGATAGTTGCGACGTGGTGAAAAATGCCTTTAAACCGTTGAAAGGCGCACCGGTGAAAAAGCGAAAATCCAACGCACCCGTTATCCCTCCCCTGTTAACGAAGCTGTGGGTATGTTCTTTCAGGCGCAGATTTTCGATCGCACCCACCTTCTTCATCAACTCGAATAACTGGTAGTAGCAACCAAAAAAGACGTGCAAACCCATCTCCACATGATTGCCATCGGCATCTACCCAGCTACCGACTTTACCTCCCACAAAGGGACGAGATTCAAATATTTCGACTTCGCAACCGGCATCGACCAGATCGACAGCCGCCGCCATTCCAGCCAATCCCGCTCCGACGATTGCAACTCGCATCCAGTCTTTCCCACTCTATTCCTGTCTTGTGATTATCTTATTTCACTAGACCTTTAGACAACTAGGAAAGCGGGAGTGGGGGAGCGGGGGAG
>NZ_JACJPW010000112.1 GCF_014696265.1 Aerosakkonema funiforme FACHB-1375
GGGAGTCGGGGGAGTCGGGGGAGTCGGGGGAGTCGGAGTAGTTATTGGTAACGAGTCATTAACTACGAGGTCGAATAGATTGCTAACGCTAGCACCACTACCATCTTTTGCTGTCAATTGCAGTCTTATAGTTCCTACATTATTAACATTTGGCGTACCGCTGAAAGTACGGGTAATCCGGTCAAAACTTAGCCACGTAGGTAAGGGATCTCCATTAAAAAGAGTAGCCGTGTAAGAGAGAGTATCACCAATATCTACATCGCTGAATGTATTAGCTGCAAAAGTAAAATTGAAGGGTGTAGTAGCAGTTGCCGTTTGATTGGGAATCGGTGCAACTACAATTGGCGCATCATTAACTGAGTTAACAGTAATATTGACTGAATCGGTATCGCTTAAAGCACCACCTGTGCCAGTATTGCCTAAATCGTTAGTAATAATTTGAATATTTGCAGCACCATTATAATTAGGAGATGGCGTAAATATCGTGCCATTCAACGCAGTATTAATGTTACTAATTGTGCCACTGAAAATCATGTTTGCACTACCATTATTACCACCGCTGAAATTCAACCCATTCGTGCCAGATAAATTTAAAATGCCGTTGCTAGCATTCAAAGTAACTTGAACTGGATTGTTACCTGCATCAGGATCGGCGATCGCAATTAAATTTCCATTAGCTGCATTGAAAGTTAAAGCATTATCTTCATTCGTACTTTGAATACCAGGTACTGTATTCACTGGTGGATTATTAACGGCATCGTTATCAATAATTGTGGCTTGTCCCTTAGCAACACCTATAGTAGCATTGTTGGGATTAGTTAAGCTTACAAAAAAGTTTTCTTGCGTTTCAGTCAGACTGTCATCAACGACTGGAATAAAAATATTTTGTTTAGTTTCTCCAGCTTTAAATGTGACAGTCCCTTGAGTGGTAGTGTAATCATTTGGGGAAGTAGCAGTTCCGTTGCTAGAAAAGTAATCAACGCTGATAGTTTTACCGGAAATAGCAGCAAGGCTAACCGTAAAAGTAGCGTTGTTGCCTTCGGTAACAGTGACGTTATCAATAGATAAACTCGGTAGCGGATCGTTATCATTAATAATGCCTTCTCCCTTAGCGACAGCAATACTAGCGTTGCTGGGATTGCTAAGAGCAACAAAAAAGTTTTCTTGGCTTTCGTTAACGGTGTCGCCAAGGATGGGAATAGTAATATTTTGTGTAGTTTCTCCAGCTTTAAACGTAACAGTGCCTTTACTAGCAGTGTAATCAGAAGTATCGCTGGCAGTACCATTAGTTGTAATGTAATCTACAGCGACAGTTTGACCGGAAATAGTAGAAAGACTAACTGTAAAAGTAGCATTGCTGGTACCGCTGTCACCTTCAGTAATAGTAATGTTACCGATAGAAAGCGTCGGTAAAGGGTCATTATCAGTAATTGTGGCTTGTCCCTTGCTAACTGCGATCGCAGCTTTACTGGGATTGCTTAAATTAACAAAAAAAGTCTCGTTACTTTCATTTAGAATATCGCCAACTACGGGAACGATCGCAGTTTTTTTGGTTTCTCCTGGTAGAAAAGTCAGACTACCTTTAGTAACAGTGTAATCATTTGGCGAGGTAGCCGTACCATCAGCAGTAAGATAATCAACAGAAATAGTTTGACTGTTGGCATTAGAAAGAGAAACGGTAAATGTGGCGTTGGTAGTACCGCTATCTGTTTCGTTAACAGTCACATCATCGATACTAAGTGTCGGAATAGCGCCGAGGGAATTAGCAGACCTGGGTGTACCGTGAATTACATTACCAGCAGCATCTTTGCCATTTTGGTTAATCCCATCGTTGGTGCGCCAATTACTGTCTGTATCGGCAGCTTTAGCCGAAATTCGTTCCATTGTAAACCGAGCATTGGCGCTAAAATTTACTCCAGCAGGCCATGCACCGCCATCAATATTGGCAGTATCAACTACATTACTTTTACTGTCTTGTAGGGTGAGCGATTCGCCACTATTAACTAATGCGCCTGTGTAGATTAAGTCAGCAGAAATGTCGCTAACTGTGTTATCAACAGTGCGCTCTAAAAGGAAGTATCCACCAGCGCCAATTGTTTTCCCAGCCGGAATCGTGATGTTGGGATTGCCATCGTTAGATGTCAGCGTCCAATTGCTCAAATCGATCGCACTTCCAGTAGGATTGAAAAGTTCGATCCATTCATCGTTGAAATCAGCCTGAGTTCCCATCCAAGCGACTTCGTTAATAACCACGCTTAAAGGCGGCGTGGGACCAGCTGGGTTAACAGTGATGCTGGCTGTTTCGGTAGCGGTACTGAAGGAGAATAACCCTCCAGTTCCGCTAGTAGTAATGTTTGCTGTATTGCCATTAGTGCCAGTTGTGCCATCCCAAGCGTGAAAGGTAATGCCTGAGTTAACGATACCGTTGTAGTCAGCGTTGGGGACAAAACGAATTCTGGTATTAGCATTCGATGCTAGTAACCTCGCGGCACTTTCTGAGGGAGTGCCGAAGGCTGTCCAGTTGCTACCGCCGTTGGTGGAAAATTGCCAAGTGCCGTTGGTATTATCTACTGCCGTTACTGCAATTCCTTCTGGGTCGTTGGGGTCGCTGTCGGTAATTGGGTTGCCACCAGCACCACTGGCAATAATGTGAGAAACTAAAGTGCCTGTGTTAGTAATATCGTCTTCGTTGATTGCTGTTAGAGTTGGCGACCCGCTGTTATTGAGGAGGGGAGCGCTGTTGATTTCATAAGCAGCAAACTGAGTAGATAAGCCAAAACCCAAACCGAAATCATTATCGCTGACAAGAATGAGCGATCGCTTTCCATTCGGCAAAATTGGCCCCAATGTCATGCCTTCATAATTGGCAAATAGCCCGTTAAGGACAAGAGTTTTTGACGCTAATGTAATACCCCCAAGGCCAGAAGCTATCAAACTGGGATTATTTTTTACATCAGTCGCCCCTTGTAACGATATTTGATATATTTTGCCAAAACCCAAATCAACATGGCGGTCTATGGCGAGGAGGGTATTTCCATCCAATGCCAAAAGATCGGAAACACCATTGCCAGAATCGGAGTTATAGACAAATTCTCCTTCTATAGAGTTAGTAGATAAGTTATATTTGACTATGCGAGAAGGGCTGCCATTATCTGATGTGGAATCTTGTTCTAAGGCAACTTCTGTCGTTGTAAATAAAAACTGTTGGTCAGGAGTAATCGATACGCTTTCAAAACCCCGATTATTGCGGATACCATTGCTAGTATCTGCTGGCGATACGTCATATTTAGGAGTAGGGATAGGCAGAGAAAAGTTTTGAATACCTGATGCTATATTGAACCGATTGATAAATTGGGGTGTACTTGTGGAAAACATTCCTTCTGAAGAAACAAATATATTCCCACCGCCAGCAAAGGTAATTCCTTCTGGGTCTGCAACATCTGAAACAAAAAGGTTATTAGTTGAGTCTCTCAGCAGGGTCACGCCTGTGAAAGTAACTGGTAAAGCCGCCGAACTCAGATCGATATTCAGGGTGTAAAAGCGCACATTGCTTTTGTCGTCAGAAATAGCATAGAAATTGCTGCCATCAAAGGTAAGACCCGATAAACCACCGATAGTCGTTCCACCAAAAGTTGCAGATGAATCAACTGTTGACTGCCCGATCTGAGTTGCGATCGCCATATAATTCCCTCAAGTAAAAAGCCTTAAATCTGAAAATTATAGCGATTTTAGCGTTTCATTTGAAGTAGCGATCGCCAATCTTCTACCGCCTGCTTACTCCACAGCCAGTTAGCTTGCAGTGCAGAAGGTTTAAAATTAGTGGGATCGTCTTGCATCACCTTTGTACGCAGTTTGAGCGCTTCCCCAATCAAACGCGATCGCTCATCAATTGGCTGATTTTTAGCTGAGTGCTTCAAAACTAATGCCAATCCTGCATATGCAGTTAGAGCATCGTGACTGGCAACTGATTTGTTTGGTATTTGCGCGAAGTTTTCCGTTCTTTCTTTGGTCGCTGATTCGGATTGAGCAACTTTTTCTTCCTCAGCTCGATAAAGAGCTTCAAACCAAGTTTGATTGGCACGATTTAAGTTACCTTGGGCATAGTAAGCAAAACCGAGCGCGTTGTAGTAAAGCGGCAATTTGTCACGCCCTTTTACAGCGGTTTCCCAATAACGCCGCGCATCATCTAAGCTGTAACTTTTGTCTCCATTCCGCACTGATTGCCAAGCCAATCTTCCGAACAAAAAGCTGATATCTGGATGACTTTTTTGCTCTTTTGATAAGGTAGTTAGGACAGCTTTTGCTTGTTTAATATTTCCCCTATCTAGCAAGACTTTTACCATGCTTTGCCCAGCCGATAAGTTACCTTGCTTAAAATGTTTAACTGCCATCGCGCTAACAGTCGCAGAACTGGTTTTTTTAATATCGAAGGCAGAAGTTTTTGCTGAAGGTTTAGGTTGCGGAGGCGGCGTAGCTACTTCCTCATATATAAAACTTGCCGATCGCGATCCTACACCAGACCAGCGCTGGCGGAAAAGCCAGAAACTCAAAGGTGTCAAAAGTAATACAGCAATAGGCAAAAGTAGTACGGCTTTGTTCCCGCTCGGTAAAAAATTACGAAGTGGGCGATCGCTTAGAGCCGCTCTATACCATCTTTCGATCGAATTGCTCACTTTTAGATCGGAATTTCTCGCTTCTATTTCTTCTCGGTCTTTTGTCTGAGTTAGAATAGGCTGAGCATTTACATCCGCAGGAGATTCGGAACTGGCGGTAATGGGGACGGAAATCGATCGCTCATCTATTGACGGAGCGGGAAGTTTGGGATTGACGTCCGATTCGGTGACAATTTGGTTTGCTAACTCTGGAGTTGGATTTGGTTTCGATATTTGACCGAGCAGACCGGAAATGAAAGCTGAGTCTTCTTCATCATCAAAACGATCGCACATCGACTCATCTCCAAATTCCTCCCACTCCTCGACGTCAGACTGATGGAATTCACCAAATTCTAGCGTTTGCTGGGGGATAGTGATGAATCCATCAAATTGCGGGTGAAGATAGAGGATAGGTAAAACCCAGTAAAAGCGATCGAAACCGTAAATCGAGATTAATTCCTGTCGTACCAGACTCAAACTAATCTCGACTGGGTAAACTTGACTGATGTGGTCGTAAACTAACTCCGTGAAGGTAGAAGCAACTTCGTCGGGAATTTCTGGCGGGATAGTTAGCACGCAGGGGATACCGCTTTGGTGCAACTCAGCTGCGCGATGGTCGCGATCGAGTTTATCCGAGAAATTAGCTTTCAAAATTTGCAGCGTTCCTTGCATATCCCCTTTGGAATTTTGGGTGCTATCTGGAGAAGATTGTTTGCCAACGCAGCGAGAAAAAGCCACACTGGTGCTGAGGACGAGAAAAGAATCTGGCGAAACTGTATCTGTTTTTTCCAAATCGCCACTATAAAGGAGTTCCCAAGGAAGATGCGCCAAACGATCGTCTTCCAAACTCAGTCGCAACCGCAATACCTCTGGCTTCGATCGAGCGATTTCTTGAGCAGTTGTCCAGCTATTGAGCAGAGTACCTTGAAACAGCGCACTGTAAAGCTGTTGGCCCAATACTGCCAGAGACTGGGGACTTGACTCTGCTGGCAAAGAATCCAGCAGTTTTGCGGCTTGGGCCAACCAATTTTCAACGGGCCAAACTACCTGCTCTTGTGTCGATCGCACTCCTGGCGCTAGCGATTCTGCTCGCACGAGGTATTTGTCTTTTTCTATTGGTGTAACGGATACGTAAAATTCCTGAGTCATTGCTACCCTTCTCTCCCGCTCAACTCCTCAATTTCGTTAGCTTTAGAAATCGCCAACTCCAAAGCGAAGGATTCGCTCTTATACTAAGTAGATTAATTTAACTGGTTAAAGTTTCGATTTTTAGAGATGTTTGCTGTGGTTATAGTGCGATCGTCTCCAGCCCGCGTAAAATCAGCACCTAGAGCGGCGATCGCGGTATGAGAGGATTTTGGATTGGCTGCTGGGCAGTTCTTGTTGCCAATTTAGTTGAGTTTTATCCCGATCCGAAGGCTTGCCGATCGAACAAAGAGATGGTAGATGCACCCTGATAAGACAACCTCCCCCGACTCTAAGAGGCGGGGGTTTTTTGATGAAGGCAGTTTTTAGTGGAATCAGAATTTGATCTGAAGCTATATTAGCCGCCGATCTTGTTTTTGATTGCAAAGATATCGTGAAGCTTTTACTGGGATAAATTTAAAGATCGGAATTTTCACTAAAACCAAGAAACCCCCGAATGCAATTCGGAGGTTAAAACACGGGTTGTGGATCGATCGAATCCAAATTAAATTCAGCGATGGGCGAGTTGTTTTTTCTTGGTAAAGACAGCCACTTTGTCATGTCCTGCGGTCATATAAGCACAAGCCATGTCCGTGGAATTATGGGCCCAACCAACCCGTCCTTGCGGGTCTACCAGAACGCACCCAGCCTCTCCTGACACCTTCGATGCCAGAGTTTCGATCGCCATCTGAGCTGCTTCGTCTGGGTGTCTGCCTTCCTTGAGAGTTAGCTGCAACTTTCTCCTCGGTGATGGTTTTCGCTCCACCGTGAACAATGATGGCTAATGTCATCTATAGCTCCCGATCGATTTTTACGATATTTCTGTAAGTGTTGAAGGTAAAATCGCTTCTTCAATTACATTTAATCGCAGCCACAAAAATTCAAACTTCATCCTTAGAGGTGTCTTACCCCCGCTTAAGGAAGAGTTCCCTATTAAGTAACTTTGTTATCCTAAATACAAAATTTCCTGGTCTTTGGGATTTATGGTGAAAAGTATTTATCTATATTACCGATGTGAGATCTGTGAGTGACGGCACGGAGAGTTAATTATCGATCGAAAGTGCTGAATTTATCGCCTGTGCCTAACCCACCCTACGATAATATAACCTTTCCTTATTACCACAAAAACGGGAGAGCCAAATTTACCGGAGCGAGCAGATCGGTAAATTTTATTTAACGGAAGTTACCCCCAAAGGGGGTAACTTCCGGCGATATCAAATGCAAAGCTATCTGGATTCTCAGCAACTTAATTCTGTTTATTAGCATTTCTATGTCTGCGATTAAATGCTGAGTATTTCTCACCTTCTCTGTTTTAAATGTCGGGGTTTTGTCCATAATGAGAACCAACTCCCTAGTAGTGCTGTTTTGACTATCATTTTGGCTGAGTATTTGATGCGTTGGTTCTCTCTTAGGGATAAAGCTAATGTATCAATTGCTAGCGATCGCGTATACATTTTACTCAATACCTTGCAATCCCTTACTTTCTAAGTTATGCTCGATGTGCTGCATCTCCTCGATCGTCTCTCCAGTAACTATCCCGTAAATTTCCGTGTAAATTTTTCCGTATTTAGACTTCTCTAAAGCCGACAGGATGATAAAATCTTTGCGATCGAGGTGCGCTCTCAGAGTTGTGAGAACCGAGTCCAATGCGCCATCCATGCGGTAGTCACTCGAATATTTAGCAACTTCCTTTCCCAGTCCTAATAGAGTATGACGCTGCAAGCACATCGGAGTCGAACCGTTGACTCGGAAATTGGCATCGATCGCATACAATTGTCCGTCTTTATCTTCCAGCTCATCGAAACCAATAACGCCAAAATAACCGTGCTTGTGTGCATACTCACCGATAGCCGCAATCATCTCAAAGAACCTGCTCATATCGGTTTGGCGGTAGTGAATCAATCCCCCTAAATAGTTGCCTTCTGGGATGTCGAGTTCATATAATAATTCCAGTCTCGTTTGTTTCAAGACACACTCCCGCAACTACCTGAAAAACAAGGTATTAGTTGCCCAGTTTTTATTCATCTATCTGCAAGCAGAGTGGTTACTCTTGTATCCTTCAACACTTAAGGGTTTAATAAGGAAGGAAATGCCTTTTGCAAAGCGAGGAGAATTCTACCGATGGATAGAGCCGTAATCAAATTTTCTTCTGAAGACTGCGGCATTTGCCATAAGATGTCGTTTTATGACCAGAAAGTAGCTGAAGAACTGGGTTTGCAATTTATCGATGTAAAAATGCAGGATACCGCCACTTACCGCAAGTATCGCAAAATTCTTTTAACCCAGTATCCGGATAAAGCAGAAATGGGATGGCCAACCTACCTGATCTGCGATTCTCCAGAAGGAGAGTTTAAAATCTTGGGAGAGGTTAAAGGCGGCCATCCTAAAGGAGAATTCAGAAGTCGGCTGCAAGCAGTTTTGGATACAGCCACTACCAGCTAGTTTTTTGTTTGGAGGTGAAGTGCTGTAGGGTTTGGTTTAATAGTTCTATTTAGGGCTTTGACTGGATCTTTTGCGATCGCACCGTTCCCGCATAGCAATCCCGCAACCAAATTTCGATCGCCTGACCGATAACTCCATAACTGCTATCTCTCGGTGCAGTGGGAGGTCTTCCTGCCGGATAAGGCCCAGTCATAGAAAACATCATCGCCAATCGCCAACCACTTTCAGTTTTTGTCAGAAATAACCAGTGATAATCCTGTATTTGAACTGGTTTTTTGCTTGTATATCTGCGTTGCAATGTAGTGAAAAAAACCTGCTGAATATTGTCTCCCCCCTGCGATGTTGTCGGGTTATATTCGCCAGGGCCAAGGGTTAGTGGTGAAAATTCAGCTTGACCTGCCACTATAAAATAACCGTACACATCAAGGCTGCGGTCACGAAGTCTAGCTCGTTGAGTTACCCTATTAGCATAACTCGGTAAATCCCGCAATAAAATATTTATTAATGTTTCCACATCCGCAGGACAAGAAAATCTTTCTCTTTTTGCTGCTAGAGATGAAGTGACGGGAAAAAGCCAAAAGTAAAAAGGTAAAAGCAAACATATAAAACTGTATATTTTGACTTTACCTTTATTCCTAAAAATCTGTCTGGGAAAGTACTTTTGGCTTTTCACTTTTAAATCTCGTCGCAAATGCGTTCAAAAGCGGCAACTGGATCGGGTGCAGCAGTGATGGGACGACCGATCACCAGATAATCGGCTCCTGCTTTAATAGCTTCTGCTGGCGTGAGATTTCGCTGTTGATCTCCAGCTTCAGCCCACTTCGGTCGCACTCCCGGACATACTAACAGAAAGCGATCGCCGCAAGTTTGTCGCAATTGCGCTACTTCTTGGGGCGAACAAACTGCCCCATCCAAACCCGCTTCTTGAGCTAACAGCGCCATCTGTAAAGCATATTCTGGTAATTCTAGGGGAATTTTGAGGTCAAAAGCTAAATCCCGCGAATTCAAACTTGTTAATAGCGTGATGGCAATTAACTTTGGTGGTGAATAGCCAGAAGCAGCCGCACCTTCCGCAACTGCCGCCTTAGCTGCCTGTAAGGCTTTACGACCGGCAGTGGCGTGGATGGTGAGTAAATCTACTCCATACCTACCAGCAGCGCGGCAAGCACCAGCGACGGTGTTGGGGATATCGTGAAATTTGAGATCCAGAAAAATGCGCTTTTGTCGCTCTTTCAAGATGGTCAGAATTTCCGAGCCGGTACTGACAAATAGCTCTAAACCGACTTTCCAGAATGTTACCTGGGGCAGTTTTTCAACCAGAGCGATCGCTTGCTCTTGAGTTGGTACATCCAAGGGAACGATAATCTTGTTATTGTTGGCCATTACTTAATTTACCGATCGCCAATTTCCCGAACAGCTAATTTGGATTGACCAAGCGGACAAACTTATTTTTGCCAACTTGCAACACCCGTCCTTGCAAAGAAGCTGGAGAATCAAAGCTAAGATTTACATCTGTCACCTTTTCGCCATCCAGTCGCACTCCTCCCTCTTGAATCTTCTGTCGAGCTTCCGAACTGCTTTTACACAGTTTGCTGGCACTGACGATATAGAACAATTTAGCGGGAAACTGGATATTTTCTAGGGAAAATTCGGGTAATGCTTCGGCTTGTTCCGTCTTACCGCGAGCTATTTTTTCCGCATCTTCTTTAGCTTTTTCGGCAGCTTCCTTGCCGTGATACTGGGTAACGATATCCAAAGCCAGAAGAATTTGGCGATCGCGTGGATTTTCTGGCAATGTATCTAAAGGGATATTCGTCAATAACTCAAAATACTGCTCCACCAAAATATCTGGCGTTTGTCGCAGCTTTTGGTACATTGTCAGCGCATCTTCCCGCAAACCCACATAATTGCCCAGAGACTTCGACATTTTCTGCACGCCATCAGTACCGATCAAAATTGGCATCAACATTCCAAACTGAGGCGATAAACCGAAATATCTTTGCAAATCTCTGCCGACAGCAATATTAAACTTCTGGTCTGTTCCTCCCAACTCCACATCCGCCTCAATTGCCACAGAGTCATAACCCTGCATCAACGGGTAGAGAAACTCGTGCAGATAAATAGGGCTTTCTTTCTCGTAGCGCAGGGCAAAACCCTCTTTGGCCAACATCTGTCCTACAGTCATCGTGGATAGCAAATCCATAATCTTGGCCAGATCCAGCTTGGAGAGCCACTCTGAGTTATAGCGAATTTCCAGCCGTCCGGGCGTATCAAAATCCAGAATTGGGCGCACTTGTTCGAGATAAGTTTGGGCATTCTGCGCCACTTGTGCCGGTGTCAGTTGCTGGCGCACCTCCGATTTACCGGTGGGATCGCCGATGCGAGCGGTAAAATCACCAATGATGAGGACAGCTGTATGACCGGCATCCTGAAATGCCCGCAACTTTCGGACTGGGATACTATGGCCTAAGTGGAGATCTGCACCTGTGGGGTCAATCCCCAACTTGACTCGCAAGGGCCGATTTGTCTGCGCTAACCGTTCGACCAAATTTTCATGACGATTTTGAGAATCTGTAAGATTGGGAAAAATTTCACTCACGCCTCGGTACAACCAGGCGAGGTTTTGGGTAATACTAGGCGATTGATGGGAGGCCATACTTTGCCAATGTCCAGTTTGGTTCGCAATAAAACTGTCATTTCTCAAGCCTCAAAAGTGTTTTTGACTTTTGAGCCTTTACTGATGACCGATAACCGATGAGGGTTGACAATAGAAATGCTTAACAGCCAGACTACTATAACTGTAAAAGCAGCCAGAATATCTGTAGTAGTTTAATCAGCTTTGTCAGGGGCAGGTTTATCCATGTATTTCCAAAGCCAGATAAATCAGTTTTACTGGATCTATAGCTTCTGGCCAGAACCAGTTAATCCTCTCAACTCCTATAGGGGTGGGTTGCACGACAAACCACGACCCAACGGTTAGGTGTACAGACAGTTTCCTACTTAGAATCTTCCTGTCCCCATAATAAGTAGTTGGAATATAACAATCATAAGGACTATCCAGTCGCCGTTTTTCTTGTTCAGTTTGTTTTCTTTGAGGAAGTCAAATCGCCGTGTCCTCCAACACACTCCGACAAAAGCCATCCACAACGATCGCACCAGGATTTAACTTTGTTCAGACGATCGCTAAAGTCACTGGCGGAACTCTTCTGAGCGTCACCATGCTAACCAGTTCCATTGTAGCTGGCGGGCTGGTTGGCCTAGCGATTAGCTTCCGCAACCTCCCAGATGTGAGGATTATGGGCACCTACTCTCCGTCAGAAACAACTCACATCTACGATATCAAAGGCAAGTTGCTTGCCAGTATCCACGGTGAAGCAAATCGCGAAGTCGTCCCCCTGGACAAAATTTCTCCCGAACTCAAACGAGCTGTGATGGCTATTGAAGATAGCCACTTCTACCTGCACCACGGCATTAACCCAAGCAGTGTCGGTCGCGCCATCAAAGCCAACTGGGAAAAAGGTGGGGTCGTAGAAGGTGGTTCGACGCTGACCATGCAGTTGGTCAAAAATATATTTCTCAATCACAAGCGGGCTTTTAGCCGTAAAGTAGCAGAAGCGGTGATGGCCATACGCTTGGAGCAAATCCTTACGAAAGACAAAATTTTAGAGCTATACCTGAATCAGGTCTACTGGGGTCATAACAACTATGGGATTGAAACCGCTTCGGAAAGCTATTTTGGCAAGAGCGCTGCCGATTTAAACCTGGCGGAAGGAGCGATGTTGGCAGGTTTAATTCAAGCTCCAGAAGAGTACAGCCCCTTTCTGAACTACAAGAAAGCAAAAGCCCGACAAGCACAGGTTTTGGGGAGGATGAGGGAGCTCAATTGGATTACCGCCGAAGAAGAAGCCGCCGCGAAGAAGCAAGTGCTTAAATTAGGTAAACCTACCTCGTTTCAGAAAAGTTTGCTTCCATACGTCACCGATGCTGTCACTCAGGAGTTGATCCAACGCTTTGGACGCTCTACGGTGGAAAAAGGCGGGATGCGAGTTCAAACTACGATTGACCTCAATTTCCAACGTATGGCGGAAGAGTTCATCGGTCGCGAACACGCGAGATTGCAACGCCGCGGATTGTGGGGTACGGAACTGGCTCTAGCAGCAGTCGATCCCCGCACCCATTTTGTCAAGGCGATGGTAGGAGGTTCCGACTACAGCAAGAGCCAGTTTAATAGAGCTACTCAAGCTCGCCGTCAGCCAGGATCTGCCTTTAAGCCGTTCGTTTATTATGCGGCGTTCGCTACTGGTAAATATTCGCCGGAATCTACTGTCTACGACACTCCTGTTCGCTATCGCGATGGCAGTCGCGGCTACGCTCCCAGAAACTACGACAATACTTTTGGTGGAGCGATGAGCATTCGAGCCGCACTACAAGTATCGCGTAACGTTCCGGCAGTGAAAATGGGACGGGCTGTGGGGTTGGATAAGGTGATTGAAGTTTGCCGGACTTTGGGCATTAAGAGCCCAATGGAACCTGTGATTTCTCTACCTCTGGGGGCTATTGGTTTATCGCCGATGGAAATGGCCAGCGCTTATGCGACCTTCGCCAGTACCGGTTGGCAATCCGATACCACCTTCATTGTGCAAGTGACTGATTCTAGCGGCAACGTGTTACTGGACAACACGCCCAAACCCAAGCTAGTTCTCGATCCTTGGGCAGCTGCTTCTATTACCAGCGCTATGCAATCCGTAATTAATAGCGGTACTGGAAAATTAGCTCAGATCGGTCGCCCTGCGGCTGGGAAAACTGGTACAACTTCTTCAGAAAAAGATGTTTGGTTTGTTGGCTTTGTACCGCAATTGTCTGTGGCTATTTGGATTGGTAGAGATGATAACAGACGTTTGGCATCTGGTGTAACGGGCGGTCATTACGCCGCGCCGATTTGGCGTAATTTTATGCTTAAAGCGATGAATGGCGTCTCTGTGGAATACTTCCCATCGGCTTCCAAGTTTAAGCGTCCTCGTCCCTAAGAAATTTTAGATTTTGGATTTTAGATTTTAGATGGGTAAAGTTGGTGCGAAGCGAACAATTATCAGAAACTGACAAGCCGCCCAATCATCTAAAACCTAAAATCTAAAACTCAATGGGACTAGGGCTGCTTTTCCAGTTCTGCCTTCATACGCTGGAGGGTAAAACTCATTTGGTCAAACATTTGCTGGGGCGTAATCCCAAATTGACCTAACTGAGTTTTCAGTTGCTGCACGGTCATTTGAGCCATGAAATCTTCGGAAAGCTCAAAGCGCTTCATAAAAATGCGATAGCGCTCCATCATCGCTTCCCATTGCTCGATGAACAGCTTTTTGCCCTCGCGGTCAAATTTGCCGTAGTTATTGCCAAGTTGGATGAGGGATTGATAATCCTCAGCTAGTTGCTTTAGTTCTTGCTGAACAATCTCAGAGTCAAAAAATCCCATTGCGCTTCCATTCAGTCGAAAATTTGGATTAGTGGCTAATTCGATCGCATCTGCTACAATTCTAGTCCAGTCTGCAATTATCTTTCCAAAAATTTGCCCAAAGGTCGATCGCGATCGATTTTTTTGGCTCGACCAAGCTTCAGATGGAGGAAGCAAATTAATATTTTGACACTCCTCGACCTCAAGGTACGAGGATTCTTGGGCTGAATCCTGCCGCCACTAAGTAAACTTAGCTTTGGCCTTACAGTTTCATGTCTAGTCCGACTACACCTTTTACAGCAAGCACTCTGCAAGGACTACTCCCCAAGCGTGAATTTCCGTATGCCCTACGGTATTTAATTTCTATTTTCTCCCACCTATGCCATATTTTTTTTAGAGGGCAGTGAGGCATTGGAGCAACCTATTCGGATTGGTGGCATTAGTCTTTATCCAGCGAGTAAGTTCGTATGCCACAACTACATCTTATGTTCCGCTTGCGTTCAATTTTACCAAAAGCCGTCGTAGAACGACGGGGTTTTCAACCCAATTTTTCGATAAGATAAGAAAACCACAGGTTCTAGAGGCAACAGGATGTTGAGTAAGCCGAAAAGTCGAAAAGTGGCGGCGATTTTGGCTTTTAGTGGAGCGGTGATACCTGTTTCGGGGCTCCACAAGTTTTATTTGGGACAACCGGTGTGGGGTATTCTGTATTTGGTGCTATCGTGGACTCCCATTCCCCATGTGGCTAGCGCGATTGAAGGATTTTGGTATTTAGTTCAAGATCGAGATCAATTCGATCGCAACTTTAATCTCCATACAGAAGTAGCTGTAAAATCGGGAGTTGACCCCAAACAAGTGGCTGCTTATGCGGAAGCTTTGCGTCAACTCGAACAGTTGCGCCAAGATGGACTGATCACAGAATATGAATTCGAGCAAAAGCGCCGAAAGCTACTTGACCAAATGGTGTAAGGTATATGGGATTTGGGGACTGGCTCATCTCGCGGCAAAAGCAGAATTATCTCCGCCAGCGAATTCTCAGCGATCCTTACTATCGGCTGCAATCAACTGAAGAAATCGCTGTGGCGGCGTCGCTGGGAATTAAAATCGATCCGAATCGCGCCACTGTAGATGATTGGTTAAGGCTGCCGGGACTGTCGATTCACCAGGCACGATCGCTAGTTTCTCTGTCTCGCTCTGGTGTACAGTTTCATTGTTTGGAGGATGTCGCGGCGGCGTTAAGCTGGCCTAGCGAGCGACTTAAACCTCTAGCACCGATTCTCAGCTTTTGTTACTACGACCCTGAGAGTGTCTATACGCCTCAACAGATCAACCCAAACACTGCTTCCGTGGAAATGCTGAGTAAAATTCCGGCGATCGATACTTTTTTGGCACAATCGATCGTGCAGAATCGCCAGTCTGGCGGTTATTACCGAGATTTAGCCGATTTACAGATCAGGTTATCTTTACCCGCAGATACGATCGCTCAATTGATGCACTACTTCAGGTTTTGAGTTTAAGATTCCAGAAACCCGGTTTCTTGAAGAAACCGGGTTTCTGTCTGTGTCATTTGACAAAGCCAATGCGGTTTAGGGGCCAAAAACGAAAGAAAGCGCGACCGATGATGTTTTCTTGCGGTAAAAATCCCCAAATATGGGAATCATTACTGTTATTGCGGTTATCTCCCATCACAAACAGATCGCCTTGGGGAACTGTTCGCGGGCCCCACTCATAGGCGGGAGGTTCGGCAATGTAATCTTCCTGGAGAGGTTGGCGATCGAGATATACTTTGCCGTTAGCGATCCTCACCAATTGACCGGGTAGGCCGATCGTCCGTTTGATGAATGCCTGATCTTTAGCATATCCCTGAATTTGCAGTTGTGGGGGAGGATCGAAAACTACAATATCGCCTGTTGTTGGGGAATGAAAGCGGTAACTGAGCTTATCGACGACCAAGCGATCGCCCACTTGTAATGTCGGTAGCATAGAATCAGAGGGAATATAACGCGGTTCGGCGACAAAAGTCCGCAATAAAAGAGCCATTGTCAGCGCTATCGCCAAAATTGCCAGATTTTCCCTGATTTGACGCCATAATCTCCATCCAAATGAAGAATCTGCCAAATCTTTTTCGTGATAGTCCATAGAAGTATTTTTAGCAATAGAGTGGCTGTCAGCCCGTTTCTTGTTGAACTTGTTTAAGTCCAAATTAATTATTTTCTCACGGATCGCACGATTGCTACGCTTGTTTGTGCCCTAAGACAAAATTCCTTCTTTAGGGGGAAGCAATCAGATGATCTGCGTCACAGCCCATAGCTCAGCGGATCACCTAAAACCGATTGTGGAGTCACGCGCTAGTTTCAGGGAACATCACAGGATCTCTGAGAGTCGCGTCAACAGGCAATCTAGCGAAAAGTCCCATACTGACAGTAGTTAGTCAGTGAGTTGAGAGAGTTGTATGATGATCCGCGATGTGGTGCAACAAGCTATAGCAACAGGTTATTTGACTGTGGAAGCCGAAAATCAATTACGGCATCTTCTCAGCAGGAAGTACGATTTAGAAGATATGAATGCGTTTTTGAAGTTGCAGCAGGCAGCGATGTCCGGTTATGTTAAGCAAGAGTCTCGTGAATTGATCGCTGCCAAAGCCACAAGCTGTTAATCTGGCAACTTTATTCTAAAATCAGTCAGGGTGTTTCTGGTTAGCAGGAAAGCGAAAGGCAAAAGCCCAGGCCAATATTTGATTTGGCACTGGGAGTGTTATTCAAATTCTGTTTCCGAAGTGATGTTAGGAAATTGCGATCGCCATAGCTTCAGTAGAAGCTTTGTCGAGTTGTTCTACTTGTGATGGTTCTACAAACAGTTTCATTTCTGCCATTTGTACGGAACCAAACAAGGTAGCAAAAGCGACATCTGCCGCATCGAGACCCTTTCCAATACGAATTATACTATTTAACGGCACCAAACGGGTGGCATCAAACAGATACCAGCGATCGCCCAGATAAGCCTCAAAACAAGCGTGAAAATCGGGGGGATTGAGACCGTAAGCATAAGCGCTGACAAAACGCGCTGGAATATTCAAAGCGCGGCAGAAAGCAACGCCTAGATGGGCAAAATCTCTACAAACACCCGTGCGTTGCATAGCTGTGTCGTAAGCCGAAGTCTCAGAATTGCTGCTACCGGAAATATACGTAACTTTGTTATAAATCCAGTCGCAAATCGCACTAACTCTAGAATAACCGGGTTCTAATTCTCCAAATTCACTCTGCACCAAACCCATCAGTCGATCGGATTGGCAGTAGCGACTGGGATAAAGATATTGTAGAGTTTCCATCGGCAAATCTGCGATCGTCACTTCAGGAATTGTATTGGGGTCTGCCGAAAAGTCTGACAATTCGACTGTTGCTTCATAGTTAACTTCCAATGTGCCCACAGGCGCGTTAACTCGTACATATCGATTTCCACTTACAGGTGCAATATATTCTTCAAACTTCACACCCGGTTGTAAATTTAGCTTTTCGTGGGAAATGCGTTGGTAGTTACTATTAACTACATGGATATTGAACACCAGAGTGCTGGGTGTGTTGATGGTGTAACGTAATAAACAGCCAAGGTAAAATTTCATACTTATTGTTTCAGAACTTACGTAAATGCTAAAGCGATCGCACTTTTGCGTCCAGGGGTTGAAATCGCGGCTTGTCTAACAAAACTCGTCGCTTGATACTATCCATCCGCTTTGAATCGCTTGATTACCTCAAGAACGTTGATTAGTTTTCGTTTCTATCCTAAATTTTTTTAAGGCTGAGTGTTACCCTTCTTCCGACAGATGTCAGACATCGTTTTATGTTGTAAATTGGGGATAATGAGAGAATTTAGAGAATAAGTATCAAAAAAACAAGCAGCAAAACAGCAAACTGGGTGAGTGGTAAAAATTAAAAGAGATTGGGTCTTTGGTACTAAGCTGATAAGTATTGATAATTAAGCTGCAACAGAAATTGCTTTTGCTTTAAGTGATGGTTCTGGAATCGGTTGACCATCTTCTCGAAGAGTGTCAATATAAAGCTCAATTGCTTCTTTAATATTATTTTCTGTTTCTGCCAAAGTTTTCCCTGTTGAAATACAACCAGGTAAATCAGGAACATAAGCTGAATAGTTAGTGCCAGCGCATTCAAAAATAACAACATATTCTTTCATTATTCATCCTCCAGTTGTGCTTGTTTCCAAATACTTTTGAAACTAACTCTCCCATACTCAGTGGCCAAATTTTGATACTTTTGGGAAAAATGTAGAGAAACCCGGTTGCTTGGCCCAAGTCCTAAGTTTATTTTCAACAGGTGAATAAAAAAGAGTGTGGGTTGGAATCAATCGAAAAACGGTAGAAACAAGTTCTACCGTTTTCTCATAGAATTAATTGGTTTGATGTGAAAACTCAACACTCAAAAAGCATTACTTTTCAAGAACGCTTGGTGTCAAAGCTTTCTTTTGACCTTGTAAAACCTTAACCTGACCTTGATCGTCCACATCTACTACAGCCGTATCGCCGCTGTGGATGCGTCCGGAAAGGATTTCTTCGGCGAGAACATCTTCCAACAAACGCATAATTGCGCGACGTAAAGGTCTTGCACCGTAGCTGGGATTGTAACCTTCTTGCACCAAGCGATTCTTGAAGGCTTCTGTTACTTCCAGCGTGATTTCCTGTTCGGTTAAACGAGTAAATACTTCGCGCAGCATGATGTCGGCGATGCGTTTGATTTCTTCGTTGTTGAGCTGGCGGAAGACAATAATCTCGTCGATACGGTTGAGGAATTCTGGGCGGAAGTACTGTTTGAGTTCTTCGTTAACCAGGGTGCGAATGCGGTTATACTGAGCTTCAGCTTGACTTTCGGAAGCGCCATCGAAGAAGCCGAGTTGGCTACCGCCTTTCTCGATTACCTTCGAGCCGATGTTGGATGTCATGATCAGCAATGTGTTCTTGAAGTCCACGGTGCGTCCCTTGGCGTCGGTCAAGCGACCGTCTTCCAAGATTTGCAGGAGCATATTGAACACATCGGGGTGGGCTTTTTCGATTTCGTCGAATAGCACCACAGTGTAGGGACGACGGCGCACTGCTTCTGTGAGCTGACCGCCTTCGTTGTAGCCAACGTAACCGGGAGGGGAACCGATTAGCTTGGATACGGTGTGGCGTTCCATATATTCCGACATATCGAGTCGGATCATAGCTTCTTCAGAACCGAAGAAGTAGGAAGCCAATGCTTTGGCTAATTCTGTCTTACCTACCCCTGTTGGGCCAGAGAAGACAAAGCTGGCGATCGGACGGTTGGGGTTCTTCAGACCGACTCTGGCGCGACGAATGGCGCGAGAAACAGCCGTTACCGCATCTTCTTGTCCGATCAAGCGCTGGTGCAGGGTATCTTCCATGTGCAACAGCTTCTCGGATTCAGATTCGGTCAGCTTGTTGACGGGAACGCCAGTCCAGGATGCCACAATTTGGGCGATATCTTCCTCGGTGACAACTGGCGATAAATCTTTGTCAGTGGAGTCTGTCTTTTTGCTTTGAGAAATAGCGCGAATTTGAGCTTTGATTTCCATTTCGCGATCGCGCAATTCCCCAGCACGATCGAAATCTTGGGATCTCACTGCATCGTCTTTTTCTTTAAGTACCTGACGCAGTTCTTTATCGAGTTCTTTTGCTGCTGGTGGCAATTGCGAGTTAATCAAACGTACCCGCGAACCTGCTTCGTCAATTAAGTCGATGGCTTTATCTGGCAGATAGCGATCGGAAATATAGCGATCGGATAATTTCGCCGCAGCTGACAAAGCTTCGTCAGAAATTTTCAGTTTGTGGTGCTGTTCGTAGCGATCGCGCAAGCCATATAGAATTTCGATAGTTTCTTCTACCGTTGGTTCGCCCACCATCACCGGTTGAAAGCGGCGTTCCAATGCCGCATCTCGTTCGATGTGCTTGCGGTATTCATCGAGGGTTGTTGCACCGATGCACTGGAGTTCGCCTCTAGCGAGTGCGGGTTTGAGGATATTGGCGGCATCAATGGCACCTTCTGCGGCACCAGCACCGATGAGGGTATGCACTTCGTCTATTACGAGGATGACATTTCCGGCTTGACGGATTTCATCCATGATTTTCTTGAGGCGTTCTTCAAATTCACCCCGATATTTTGTGCCTGCAACCAACAAACCGATATCCAGAGTAACGACCCGTTTTTCTTCCAAAATATCGGGTACGTCGTTATTAGCGATGCGTTGTGCCAAACCTTCTGCGATCGCCGTTTTCCCTACACCCGGTTCCCCAATTAACACTGGATTGTTCTTCGTGCGACGACCCAAGATTTGGATCACCCGTTCGATTTCCCGCTGACGACCCACTACAGGATCGAGCTTACCTTCCCCAGCCATCTGAGTTAGGTTCGAGCCAAATTCATCGAGAGTTGGTGTTTTCGTGCGCCCTTGAGTTGCGCCTGGGGTTACTTCGGTATTTTCGCCCAGCATCCGAATCACTTGCGTCCGGACTTTGGAGAGGTCAACGCCTAAATTTTCCAGGACTCTTGCTGCCACGCCTTCCCCTTCCCGGATTAGGCCCAAAAGCAGGTGTTCCGTGCCGATGTAGTTATGCCCCAGTTGACGTGCTTCTTCCAGGGATAACTCCAGAACGCGCTTTGCCCGTGGAGTAAAAGGAATTTCGACAGCAACGAATCCAGAACCCCGACCAATAATTTTTTCTACTTCAATGCGAGCATCTTTTAAATTAACGCCCATTGATTTAAGTACTTTGGCGGCGACGCCGGTCCCTTCTCCAATCAGACCTAATAAGATCTGCTCTGTACCTACAAAGTTGTGTCCCAGGCGACGTGCTTCTTCCTGGGCCAACATGATTACTTTAATTGCTTTCTCTGTAAAGCGCTCAAACATGGCAGCCTTCCATCACCTGCTTAGTTCCGGTAAGCTTGATTCTAGCATAGGCAATTTGTTCGGCTGTCACACTCTTGGAGTAGACAATTAGTACGGATAGCCGATGAGACCCTTGAGGGATTGCAAATTTTAGATTTTAAATTGGGACTCGATCCAAATAAAATTCAGTCTGAATTCTCATCTCTCGAATCTCTAAATTTTTTTTATTTCTGCTGAGCTTAAATCCCAGCCATGTGCAATAAGGCGAGAGCGAACTTGCCGATCGCAGTCTGCCAAAGTTTGCTCAAAATGCGGATGTCCGAGACCGCTAAGCCATAGAATCAGAGCATCTTCACCCGTATCCTGGTAGTAACCCCGTCGCCGTCCGGCGATTTGAAAGCCAAACTTTTGGTAAAGGGATAGTGCTATTTCGTTATTAGCTGCCACTTCCAGAGTTACTCGTGACAAAGAGCGCTTTTTAGCTGAGGATAATAGAGCTGTTAGCAGCACCATACCAAAGCCTTGAGAGCGATAGTTCGGATGTACGGCCAGAATAGTGATATGAGCTTCATCTAAAATCGCCCATAGACATCCTAGCCCCAAAAGTGTAGGTTGAGAAAGTAAGGGGGGGAGTCGGAAAGTAGGGGAGTCGGGGGATTCATTTGCAGGTTTTGCCTCGCTGCGATCGTCTTCCAGAAGAACAATAATATCGCTGTTGCGACTATCTAACTCTTTTTGATAGCCCTCCAGAGTCCAAAGTCCACCAAAACACAGTCGATCGAGTTCGACTACTGCGGGTAGTAGTTCTGCGGTCAGCGGTTTTATGTTTAAAAAGTTAAGAGCCCTCAATTGTACACTGATTAACGAGACGCACTTACGCCTGTCATTCTAACGTTGGATCGTTCCCACATTATGGTATCAACTCACCCGGTAGAGGTTCGCAATTCTGGCAGTCAGTATTTGCCACCTACCACCAATACATCAGAGACTGTTTCGCCCAATCAACAACTTCTACCGCTTACAGCCAAGGTAAACAACCGTGATTGCCTGGAAATTGGCGGTTGTGATGTAACTACTCTCGTTCGGCAATTCGGATCGCCGCTGTATATTTTGGATGAAGAAACACTGAGGACGGCTTGCCGTCAGTATCGGGATAATTTTAAGCGCTACTATCCGGGTAATTCTCAGATTGTTTATGCCTCGAAGGCTTGGAATTGCCTTGCTATTTGCGCGATCGTGGCAAGTGAAGGTTTGGCAGTAGACGTTGTATCTGGTGGCGAATTATACACTGCTATATCAGCCGGTGTCAATCCGGAATGGCTCTATTTTCACGGTAACAATAAATCCCGTGGCGAACTTGAGTTTGCCGTAGAGTCCGGCTGCACGATCGTGGTCGATAATTGGCTGGAGCTAAAAACTTTGGCTTCTTTGGCAAATACCTCCTCAGCAGTTAAAATAATGCTGCGGCTGACCCCCGGTATTGAATGCCACACCCATGAATATATCCGCACTGGCCACCTAGACAGTAAATTTGGCTTCGATCCCAACCAAGTCGATGAGGTACTGAGTTTTGTCAGCCAAGCTGCTTCGCTCTGTTGTGTGGGAATACACGCTCACATCGGCTCTCAAATTTTCGAGCTGCAACCCCATCGCGATTTGGCTGGGGTAATGGTGCAGTGGCTGGATAAAGCAGCCTCCTTGGGATTGCCGGTGACGCGCTTGAATATCGGTGGTGGCTTAGGAATTTGCTACACGGAAGCAGACGATCCTCCCAGTATCGAAGCGTGGGTGAAAACGGTGAGCGAATCGATCGTCGCATCCTGCCAAGCACAGCAAGTACCTCTGCCGACGCTGATGTGCGAACCCGGACGTTCTCTGGTTGGCCCTGCTTGCGTCACAGCTTACACCTTGGGCAGCCGCAAAGAGGTTCCGGACATACGCACTTACCTGTCGGTTGATGGTGGTATGTCTGACAATCCCCGTCCGATTACCTACCAATCAGTTTATCGAGCTGTAGTGGCCAATCGGATGTCGGCTCCTTTAACGGAAACGTTAACAATTGCAGGGTTACACTGTGAATCGGGAGACGTTCTCATCAAAGATATCCAGCTGCCTCAAACCGAACCGGGAGACATCCTCGTAGTTATGAGTACTGGTGCTTACAATTACAGCATGGCTTCCAATTACAATCGCGTGCCCAAACCGGCAGGGGTTTTAGTGAAAGATGGGGAAGCTAACACGATCTTGCAGCGAGAAACTTATCAAGACTTGGTGCGACAGGATCGTCTCCCAGAACGACTGAAGCTAAACAGTCGATAGTAGTTATGTAGTTAGTAATTAGTTGGCAATCACCGCTAATTGCTAACTTCTGTATAGGCGGGGAAAGCTTTCCCCGCCCCTAGCAATAGCTGTAGGGGCAGATTGAGAAACCCGCCCCTACTAACCACTAACGATTAGCAAATCTAATGGGAGATGCGCTTGAGCGACTGCTGACAAACCTAAGCTGGACTCATTCCTTGCTTGATGTCGGTTTGGTTCTGGCTCTCACTTATGTGGTGCTTGTCATCATTGGTGAGCGACGCACCCTTTGGGTAGTTAGGGGATTTATTGTCCTCATGCTGGCAACGGCTGTGAGTAACAGTCTGAAGCTGGCTCTGTTGAATTTTGTGCTGGAAAAGTTGGTGGTGGGCTCTGCTGTGGCGATGGCTGTGATCTTCCAGTCCGAATTTCGTCGATTTCTGGAACAATTAGGTCGGGGGGAAATCACGCAGCTGTTTCACTCCTCCGGGAGAACTACGGCTCAGGCAGATAGTGTGATCGATGAAATTGTCGATGCGGTTAAGGAACTTTCGCAAAACCGGATCGGTGCGCTAATTGTGATGGAAACCAGCAGTCCGATCGACGAACGAGATTTTTCTGTTCCGGGTGTAAAACTCGATGCGGAAGTGTCGAAAGAACTTTTGCAAACTATTTTCCAGACGACTACCCTATTGCACGATGGGGCGGTTTTGATTGGCGGTTCTCGGATTATGGCGGCTGGGGTGATTTTGCCGCTTTCGGAACGCACGGCTTCGCGGCAGCTGGGTACGCGCCACCGGGCGGCAATGGGAATTACTGAGCGCGTCGAAAACTGTTTGTGTATTGTTGTATCTGAAGAAACGGGTTCTATTTCGCTAGCCGAAAGGGGTACTCTAAATAGACCTTTGACCAGCAGCAAACTGAAGGAACTGCTGGAGGCGCGATTCTCTTCATCGAGCGATGAGAGAGTTGTGGCTCCGAATCTGCGGACTTTAGGCCGTCAGATCGGTTCTAGGGCTCAGCTGGTCTCGCGTTTACTCCGTCTGCCATCATCGGCTTCTAGAGAAAAAAAATGACTGCTAAGCAAACTCTCTTACAAGAACTGCCTGCCGATCTAGACCGAGAACGACTGCCCAGGCACGTTGCGGTGATTATGGATGGAAATGGTCGGTGGGCTAAGCGACAGGGGCTACCTCGGATCGTGGGCCATCGCCGGGGGGTTGATGCGCTTAAGGATTTATTGCGCTGTTGTAGGGATTGGGGCGTGGAAGCGCTGACTGCCTACGCTTTTTCTACGGAGAATTGGGGACGCCCGCTGGAGGAAGTTGATTTTTTGATGACTCTGTTTGAGCGGGTGTTGCGGCAGGAGCTGCGGGAGATGATGGAGGAGAATGTTCAAATTCGGTTTGTGGGTAATTTGAATGCTCTGCCTCGATCGCTCCAAGCAGAGATTGAGCGATCGATGAACGAAACTAAGGACAATCAGGGTATTAAGTTTACTGTGGCGACGAATTACGGTGGACGCCAGGAAATTGTGCAGGCAGCTCGAGCGATCGCGCATCAGGTGCAACAAGGTCTCCTGCAACCGGAACAAATTGATGAAGCGTTATTTCAAAAGCATCTTTATACTTCAGGTATTTGCGACCCGGATTTATTGATTCGCACGAGTGGGGAAATGCGAATTAGCAATTTTCTCCTCTGGCAAATGGCTTATGCGGAAATTTATATTACTGAAACTCTGTGGCCTGATTTTGACAGAACCGAGTTTCATCGAGCTTTGTGCGATTATCAAAAACGCGATCGTCGTTTTGGAAAAGTGTAGCAATTATAGATTTTAGATTGCAGATTGTAGATTTAAATTCTATCTAAAATCTACAATCTAAAATCGGATTATGGGCCAGAGAAAACCGCTGCTTCGATATCGCGACGAGTGAGGGAGTATTTGAAGGCGCGTTGGATGTCTTTACCGTTTTCTCCTGCTTCTATGTAACGCACGGTCAGTTGATCTATATCTAGGCACAGTTCGGCTTTCCAGGTCGATCGTTCGACTCGCCAGCAATGCAGTTCGTTGCGGTCTTGTTCGCATCCCCGATCTCTTAGCCACTGTTCTATTTCCGGGAGGGGATGGTTGTACAAAGGGGTATCGGCTGGAAGCATAATCATGTGGAACTGAACTATCCTCACTATAGTCGCTATTCCGACTGAGTGGGCTTGCTAACTTACTGTCCTAGTAGTTGCCCGGAATTATCAAATTTTCATTTCTGGTGATGGAATCGATTTCTCCGTTGGTGTTAGAGTGGGACTGACTTGCTGTTGTACAGTTTGATTCGACGGCGATACGGGTTGGGTCAGTCCGATGGCGATCGCTAATAGCAGACATCCCACAAAGGTAACTAGCATGATAAATAGTGCAAATATTTCGCCGGGGGAGAGGGGTCTGTCTGTGGGGTCGAGATAAGCTGAGGAAGATTCGTATCCTTTGTCGGAAACGGGACGGTTGAGGTCTGAGGGTGGTTGAATGACGGTGACGCGGGAATAGCCGATTTTAGTATCGTAGTGTAAGCGTCGCTCTGGGTTACTGAGGGTGGCGTAGGCTTCGTTGAGTTGTTGGAATTTGGCAGTGGCGATCGCTTCTGGCAGTTCTGTAGTATCGGGATGGTAGCGTTTGCTCAGTTCTCGATACGCTCGCCGGATTTCTACTGCGGATGCAGAAGGATGTAGCCCCAACAGGGCGTAATAACTAGAACTTAGGGGTATTCTAGTGGAAAACTGACGATTCTCTTGGTTGTGAGTTGCTCTGTTGCTTGTCACCTGAGCTTCCCTCTCCCTAGTTCTGAAAGCATCTCAACTATTTTAACTAGGTCGCGGACACAGGTTGTATGCGAGCATCTGCGATCGGGGTGAACTACCCCGCCGCATAGGCGGACGGGGCTATCGACAATTTTGACATTTTGAGGATATTGAATTGACCGAAAAGCGAGACGCAAGCCCCTGGCTTTAGACATGGGGATAAGTCGATAAGCGACTTTAGTCGCCGTCTCGATTTCCGTTTAGACTCGAATTGCGTTAAACTAATTGACGTAGAGGTTTTCCGAGTCAAATGATAGTTTTAGAATTTAAAGCTCAAGGGAAAACAACTCAATACCAAGCCATTGATGAAGCAATTAGGACTGCTCAATTTGTGCGAAATAAATGTCTCCG
>NZ_JACJPW010000113.1 GCF_014696265.1 Aerosakkonema funiforme FACHB-1375
CGGAGACATTTATTTCGCACAAATTGAGCAGTCCTAATTGCTTCATCAATGGCTTGGTATTGAGTTGTTTTCCCTTGAGCTTTAAATTCTAAAACTATCATTTGACTCGGAAAACCTCTACGTCAATTAGTTTAACGCAATTCGAGTCTAAACGGAAATCGAGACGGCGACTAAAGTCGCTTATCGACTTATCCCCATGTCTAAAGCCAGGGGCTTGCGTCTCGCTTTTCGGTCAAAACTGTCTCCGCTAAGCTGCATCAAGCGATTCATTGCCGCTTCGTGCTTCGGGCTAAGACTGTTGGGAGGAGTGACTCCCTTTCTTTGGGCTAACGCCATCAGTTCTCGATTTGCCTGTGTGTGTCGATCGATCGTCCGCTGTGCGAATTGTCTCACTTGAGCGTTGTTCGATCGCTGCAACGCAAGCTGTCCTAATCTAACTTCCGCCATTCCCCCGTGGGCAGCATCGGTGATAAACTGCCTGTCAAGAGCGCTCATCTGACTGCGGCTTGACGAGGGTGCAGATTGTTGGGTTTGGTTTGTTTCGGCAATAGCTGAGTAATTCAAAGTACCAAATAATCCGGCTGCCACAAGCGCAGTTGTTACTGTTAGTCGTTTAAACATTGGTGACTCCCTTGGCTTTTTAGGTGGTTACTTTAATGGTGATCTGCTGGTTATTAAGTTCCTCTGTCTTGAGGTGAGTAAATTACTCTTTATTTAAGGCAAACAAATGACAATTCAAGGTATCTACGAAGTATGTATTGGTTGTCGAGAACCGCTCTTTCTTATTCAATATTGGGAGCAATTTGGCTATCGTATCGGTAAAATAGGTGAATTATCGGCAGAATCAACAAATAAGTTGTATGGCGTCAATTCTGCTTTGCGATCGATTCGCCTCTACCACCAAGATGCAGACCACGGTCTCATCCGTCTAATGGTATGGGAAAACCCTACCAATGAGGGATTGCAGATGTCATCAATGAAGGTGAAAGGAAACCGTTGGGGAACTGCATTGACTGCTGATGTGTTGAATATTTCCAATCATGCTGAAGAAGCAGTAAAAGCAGGTTTGCCAGTCAAATACATCTATCCGCAATGGGATGTAATCTATAACAAAGACAGAAAGGTACGTCCTTTTGTCGAGCCTGCTATTGGTGTGCGGGAAATGGTGATGCTTCAACCTTTAACTCGCCAAATTTTCTTTCAAAGATTCAATTATACTGTGACCAATTACGGCAAAATTAATGAAAGCGCACATTTCAAAACGAGCCAGATAACTCACATGGGAATAGTGGTTCAAGATGATAGCAGAGAAACGTTCCGTTTTTATGAAGAAACGCTGGGTTTGCTGCGCGTGCGGGATGAGGACGAAACAAGTTATGAAAGTTCTGAAACAGCAAGACCGATTTTTGACCTTCAGCCGAATGAAAGATTTTTTGTAACAACTTTTGACGATCCGCGTTCGTCAAAATCAGATTGGCAGGCGGTGCGATCGGGTAGACTTTATATTGTGCGATTTCCGGAATCTATTCAATTAGAAAATCATCTCGATAAGGCGCAACCGGGATGTTTGGGAATGTCGCTTTACACTTATCGCGTGCGAGGAATAGAAGATTATTTCCATCGCGTTAAGGCGAGTGCGGCTCAAAATATCACAGAAATTGAAACCAACGAGTTTGGAGAACAAAGTTTTTCTTTCGTCTCACCCGATGGCTATTTCTGGACATTGCTTTCAATGTAGCTGTAGGTTGGGTTTCGTACCTCAACCCAACTTGTTATTTTAGATGGTTTGGTTTCGCTCAGATAAACCCAACCTACAAATTGATTATTTGAGTACGAATATAGAAATACAAAGTCAAAGTATAGGAGAATTCACGATGCGATCGCTTCCCCACACTTTCCCAAGTATGGCATTTTTATTACTTATAATGGCAGGCTATAATCAAACTCAAATAGCGGTAGGATTGCCATCTTATAATCTGGCTGAAACTGCCCATAATCCCGCAATTATTGCTGAAAATTTAACGATGTTGGGGAGAGAAATAGCGGCAGGAAATGAGCAACTAGGTTTGCAATTATTCGATCGCGCTGTGCAAGTAGCAGAAACTATCGAGGATCGTTCTACTAAGATTGAAGCTTTATCTAATATAGCGATAAAATTAGCAGAAGTCGGACAAACCCAGAAAGCGAGACAACTATTAGATCGCGCTGTGCAACTGACTAGGAAAACCGATGAAAATTTTACCCTTTATCAGCAAGATCCGGCGCTGCGCGATGTGGCGATTAAAGTTGCACAAGCAGGGTTTACCGAAAGAGCTTTGCAGTTAACGCAAACGCTTGCTTCTAATACTCGCAAAGCAGAGGCGCTGAATGCGATCGCGAGTATTTTAGCAGAAAAAGGAGAATTAGAAACCGCCAGAAAAATCCTTTTACAAGCTTTACAAAAAGCCAGAGGAATTACGGGAGATTATGCTTACGAATCAAATGGCAGTTGCGGTAACGAAAAATTTGAGATTTTGGCTAAAATAGCAGGTAATTTAAGTTTATTATCCCAGTTTGACACGGCTTTACAGGTAGCTAAAAGCGTCACTGGTTGCAGTTCGGCTACAGGTGAAAGCGGAGAAAATTATCAAGCTTGGGCATATCTGGGAATTCTCGCACATATGGCAAATGCCAACCAAGTCAAGCAAGCTTGGGCAAGTTCTCAAAACATCCAAAACGATGTCGAAAAAGCGGAAGTTTGGTCGGCGATTGCGGTAAAATTGGCGGGAATGAATGAGGTAAATTTAGCGCGATCGATCGCTGCACAAATTTCCGAAAAAATCCCCACAACAACTAAAATAGATTCCGGTTCGGCGCTGCGAGAATTGGGCGTCAAAGAAAAGGCGCTGCGGAATATAGCAGTCAAATTAGCAGAAGTCGGACAATTTGATGCTGCTAAGCAGGTGGCAGAAACGATCCACGAACTGACTCCGGCAGAAATAGCAGCAAATCAAGATTTTAATCTAGGAAATCAAGCAAGAGAGAAAGCTTTTACTTTCGTGGAAATTGCTCGCCAGTTAGCTAAGGCAAAGCAAATCGAACCAGCTTTGCAGATAGTTAATAGCATTGAAAATGGGGAAATAAAAGCTTTAGGGATAATTGCGATCGCCCAAGAATTGCACACAGCAGGACAAGCACCGCAAGCTGAAAACCTACTCTCTCAAAACTTGCAATTACCTGCAATTTCCAACCCTGATGATTTTGCAGTAAATCAATCAATTATTAGGATTGCTGAAGCTTTAGTGAAAGCGGGACAAATTGAGCGATCGTTGCAGATTGCCGAGTCTCTCAAAAAAGACGATTCTAAACAAGAAGCGTTGACTAATATTGCTGTGCAATTAGCAGAAATAGGACAAGTCGATCGAGCTTTGCAAATTGCCAATACCTTAAGTTTACTCGGCCTTAAGGAGTCAGCTTTAACTAAAATCGCATCGAAATATTTAGAAATTGGACAACTCGATCGCGCTGTGCAGGTAGCCCAATCTCTCGAAGAGAATAACAAAGCCAATATTCTAGCAAAAATCGTCGATGCTTTTGCTAAATTAGGTAACTCTGAAACAGCTTTGCAAGTAGCGCAAACTATTCCCAGTCAGGAAATAAAAGCAAATGCGATCGCCAATATCGCTGCACGCACAATCAAATCCAAGTAAAAATTTTCTATTCCTCCTCTGCTTCTGGAATCGGAAATCTTTCTCCAGCTAAATAAGCTTCAAAATGCTTTTTGAAGTAAATCCAAGAAGTCATATCACTGTCTAATGGAGCTTTGGGGGCATTTTTGTACAAAGACATCCGGGTATTAATTTCATCCTGAAGCAATTGGGGTAAATCGTTAAAACTCTTCACTTTCTGACCGGTGGCGCTGTAGATAAGATGACCCGCTCGATCTGCCATTTTCATCCAAGGTAGCCAAGGGCCGATTCTATCCCAACAAATAAACATTTTAGAAACAGAAAGTATTTCTGGATTGTCGAGTTCTTCAGTGGGAACTGTCAGTTTAAACAATTCGGCTGCTTGATAAGTTTGTTGGGGACTGTACTCTTGAAATTTTTCATCTTCGGCAAGGGAATTTGGGTAAGTCGGAAATAAATCAAACACGAATGTAGTAATATCACCGTTCACTTCACCCGGAAAATTTCCTTTAAAGTGACCTTCTACCGGACTATTGGCAACGTGAATAACGGTGAGGGTTTCTCCCGTCCAGGGATTTTCCCATTTGTGCAGGATTTCATTTGTATTTGGATCGAGGTAATAAGTCAATTCTCTTGAGGTAAATTCCCAAGTCTTATCGTCATTTTCTATACATCTGCTAACGCTCATTCCCACGATATTGAAGAGGCGCTTTTTCTTCTCATTCGGCACAAAAGAGTATATCGAACCCGTCCAGGTGAGAAAGGTTTGGCTGCCATCTAGCGAGCTGCGTACTTTCACCCATTGCCTAGTATCAAATTCCTTGATTTCGTTAACCATTTACTGACTCCGGATCGTAACTTCACTACTAATTATCGCCTGAATTGGGAAGCAAGCGATCGAAATAGCGAAACAATAACAACCATAATGGGAGAGACACATGAATAACTATTAGCCTGACCAAGTGACCCGCAGTCACGATTTCAACGTGATGACCTAATGCGAGGGATACCAAAATCATTTCTGCCGAACCTCCCGGCGCTGTGACTAGCATACAGGTGAGCCAGTCCCACGGTGTCAGAAATTTGGTAATTCCTGCTGCTATAAATCCGACGCATATAGTCATGATTACAGGTATTAAAGCATATGCGATCGTTTTTTTATTTAAATTTGGTTTGCTCCCCCAATATTCGCCTATACTAATCCCTAAGAAAATTTGACCGATTAATCTGATTAAAAAAGGCGGTGTAAAATCAACATTAGCTAGCAATGGAAACAAACCGATCGCATAATTAAAAGTCACACCAACTATTAACGCTCCAAAGAAAAACGGGGCGGGTACTTTCAAAATACTATTTATGCGAACCGACAGAAATGTTAAAGCTAGGGATGAGGCAAGCAAGGATAAATGTAATGGCTCGAAACTAAAAGCTAGATTGGGAACGCTGACAGCAGTGTTGATGCTATTATCGGTAAATATTCTCGCCAACACAGGTATTAAAAATACCACTGTTGTAACACGTATAATTTGAACGAGTGCCACCTGCGCGGCATTCTTTTCATAATCGGCGGCAATGCTGGACATAATCCCTATACCGCCCGGAGTTGTCGCGAGCATTGCAGTTAGTATGTTTGTGTTGCTAATGCGCGAATAAATATAGCCGATCGCGCTCCCACTTGTCATGAGAAATAACACCACAAAAACAAATATTGGCAATTTAGAATAAAGCTCGGCGGTATTTGCATGAGCGATTGTAAATCCAATAACTAAACCTACAAGAGCTTGTCCTATTTTTCTAATTTTTTGATTTGGTTGTGGCGTTTCTTTGGAGAGAATGCTATAAGCAGTAAGTACCAACCCGCCTGCAACAATACCGCCAAAGATCCAAGCCACACCGCCGATGCGAAATCTGGCAAAGGCTAGACCTACTGGCAAAGCGAAAATTAGTTCCAAACAAATAATTATTAATTTGCCGAGAATGGTTTTTTGCAGTGCCGAAATTTGTGCTGTTTGTCCGAAAATTAGATTTTTGTTTAGCATTTAGTCCCACCTAGCGAGCAATGGAATATCGCCACCATAATAGAATGTATCTCACCCAGAGGACAAATTTATGGAAGCGATCGCACCCACTATAGAATCATACAGAGCTTTGGCACTCCAAGTAACCTGCCACGCAGTTAACCAAGCAAGTAACCGCGCAGAAGCGCGATCGCTAATGCAGCAATCGATCGACAGATTAGAAAAACAAATCGCTGCTAGTATCGCTTTTATCGGATTTGATTGTAAACTCATAGTATTGCCCGAATATTTCCTCACAGGTTTCCCGATGGGAGAATCGCTGTCAGTTTGGGCAGAAAAAGCTTGTCTGGAAATGAATGGTGCGGAATATGAAGGAATCGGTAAAATTGCCCAAAAACACAATATATTTATAGCTGGTAACGCCTACGAAATCGACCAAAATTTTCCCGGTTTATACTTCCAAACCTGCTTTGTAATTGACCCATCCGGTGCGATCGTATTGCGCTATCGCCGACTGAATTCAATGTTTGCTCCCACACCCCACGATGTCTGGGATAAGTATCTCGAATGCTACGGTTTGGAAGGAGTTTTTCCGGTTGCTAAAACTGCGATCGGCAATTTAGCAGCAATCGCATCCGAAGAAATATTGTATCCTGAAGTAGCGCGGTGTTTGGCAATGCGGGGAGCGGAAATTTTTCTGCACTCCACATCGGAAGTGTACGGAAATGCGCGATCGCCCAAAGAAGCCGCTAAAATTTCTCGCGCTGTCGAAAACATGGCATACGTAGTATCAGCCAATACGGCAGGAATTGCCAATACTGCCATTCCCGAATCTTCAACCGATGGCGGTTCTAAAATAATTGATTATCGAGGATTGGTATTATCTGAAACTGGTGCGGGAGAAAGTATGGCCGCATTTGCGGAAATCGACTTAGCTGCTTTGCGACGCTATCGCCGCCGTCCGGGATTGAATAACTTACTTTCCCGACAGCGGTTAGAATTGTATGCAGAAAGCTATCGACAATCTCACTTTTACCCAGCTAATACTATGCTCGATCGAGAGGTCGATCGCAAACACTTTATCCAAACACAGATGCAGACGATCGAACGTTTAGCTAAACTAGGAATAATTTAATTGCTAGTAACTGGTATAGGTCAGTAAAAATCATCTTACTACCTACTACCAATTACCGATATTTGGCAATTCTTGAATTGATTAACAGCCAAAATAAACCCAACGAATTAAACTGATGAAAGTTGCACTGATAACTGGCGGTACTCGCGGCATAGGCTTAAGCATTTCTAGGCAACTAGCGAGTAAAGGTTTCAATCTCATCCTGGGATATAATTCCAACCATGATGCTGCACTTGCTGCAAAGAAAGAGTTAGAGGAATTTAACGTTAAAGTTGTACCAGTAGCAGGCAATATCAAAAAGCCCGAAACAGTTAACAACTTTTTCAAAGTGGTAGAAGAACACTTCCAGCGCCAACTAACCGCCTTTGTTCATGTAGCTGGGTACGCAATCCTCGCCAAACTTCCTGGAGGATTTACTTTTGAACAGTATGAAGACGCTCAGGAAATTTATCCTAAAACCTTTCTTCGGTGCATGGAAAAAGCTTTGAATTACATGACTGACGGACAAGGACGAGTAGTAGCCATTTCTTCTCATGGCGTCTACAATCCAAGTAAAGTATATGCCATGTCTGCACCTGCGAAAGCCGCAATGGAAGTACTGGCAAAGCACTATGCTCTCTCAGTAGCTCCGCGAGGAATTACTGTTAATATTGTTACTCCAGGTTACATTAAAACTCAGGCATGGGAAGGATATTTAGCATCAGTTCCTTATATTGAAGACCTACCACCAAAAGCTACTCCTATGGGAAGATGGGGTCAGCCTGATGATGTGGCGACTTTGGTGGCTTTTTTGTGTTCGCAAGAGAGCGGATTTATCACAGGTCAAAACATTTATGTTGATGGTGGAATCGGACTTTCCTTGTTTTGGAACATTCATCAACTCAGTGAAAATCTCAACCTAGAATAATCATTATATTGTTACGCTGTCTGGCGCGGTTAAATTAAGTAGGATGGTTAAACAATTAGGATTTAAATCATGAATGAAAAACTAAGCGTTCGCAATCCTCGCACCGGAAAAATTGACTGCTGGATTTCACCGCCAACACCAGACCAAATCGCCGACAAATGCGCCCAAATGCGCGAAGCACAAATTCCGTGGCAGCAGGCGGGTGTAGAGCGGCGAATTGAGGCAATGCAGCAGTGGAAACAAGCCATTTTGTCCCAAAAAGAGCAATTAACAGAAGCTTTAGTAAACGACACGGGAAGATTGTCTGAATCTGTAGTAGAAATCAACTCGCTTATTTCCACGATCGATCGCTGGTGTCGGGTAGCGCCAGAATTATTGTTAGAGGATGAAAAAGCAACCGCAATTCCATTTATCCGAGTGCAAAGTCAACAGGTTGCCTATCAATTAGTTGGCGTCATCAGTCCTTGGAATTTTCCTCTCTTGCTTTCCACAATTGATACCATACCCGCATTGCTGGCAGGTTGTGCCGTCATAGTAAAACCGAGCGAAATTGCTCCCAGGTTTATTAAACCTTTGTTAGAAACTATTGCATCTGTATCACACTTGCGCGATGTTTTAACTTTCATCGAAGGTGCAGGCGATACGGGTGCAGCCTTAATAGAATATGTGGATTTAGTCTGCTTTACTGGCAGCGTATCTACGGGTCAAAAAGTAGGAGAAGCAGCAGCTAAGCTATTTATTCCCGCCTTTCTAGAATTGGGAGGAAAAGACCCGGCAGTTGTGTTAGAATCGGCAGATTTAGAATTGGCAACATCGGCGTTATTGTGGGGTTCAGTCGTCAACGCTGGGCAATCGTGCCTGTCTATTGAACGCATTTACATTGCCGAATCTATTTTTGAGAAATTTGTCGATAAACTGACAGAAAAAGCCAAACTTCTGCAAATATGCTATCCCGCTATTGACAGAGGAGAAATCGGCCCTATAATTGCAGAAAGACAAGCGGCAATCATTGCCGAACACCTACGCGATGCTGTTGCAAAAGGGGCAGTTGTTCGCTGTGGTGGTGCTGTTGAAGAATTGGCAGGTGGTTTGTGGTGTCGTCCAACTGTATTAACCCAGGTCAACCATTGCATGAAAGTGATGACAGAAGAAACCTTCGGCCCAATTATGCCTGTCATGTCATTTTCTACAATTGAGGAGGCGGTACAACTGGCAAATGATACTATCTACGGACTCAGTGCTGCTGTTTTTGCAGGATCTCAAGAGGAAGCGATCGCCCTAGCCAACCAAATTGATGCAGGCGCTATTAGCATTAACGATGCAGGATTGACAGCTTTTATCCATGAAGGAGAAAAGAACTCCTTTAAATTTTCCGGTATGGGTGGATCGCGTATGGGTGCTGCTGCCATCAAGCGATTTCTGCGAAAGAAAGCCTTTTTGAACAAAACTCAATCTATTCCCGATCCGTGGTGGTTTAAAAGTTAATTTTTAGCTACAAACTGGCTGGTAAATACATCAGGAATTGTGCAGTTAGTTAAAAAGAAAATATTATGATTTCGAGCGAACAACCAATTCTCACGGAAGAAGATATAGCACAAAAAACAGTTAACGAGACGAATTTGGACGCCCAACAAAGCTTCAACTGGAAGCACTGCTGGTATCCGATCGCCTTCATACAAGACCTGCCCAAAAACCGCCCTTATAGCTTTTCGCTTTATGACGAACCCTACGTCTTATTCAGAAACCAAGATAGCAAACTGATTTGTTTAACAGACCGTTGTCCCCATCGTGCGGCTAGACTCTCCGACGGACAAATAATTGATGGTAAGCTAGAGTGTTTGTACCACGGTTGGCAGTTTGGCATTGACGGTCAATGTCTGCACATTCCCCAGTTACCGGCAGATGCCAAAATTCCTGCTAAAGCTTGCGTGCGATCGTTTAAATTGGTGGAACGCCAAGGCATCATCTGGATATGGCCGGGAGAAACGGAAACTGCCCAAGAAGAAAGCATTCCCATCATACCAGATTTGGATAACCCGGAATTTGTCACCACTGACTATATGTGCGACCTCCCTTACGACCAAACTTATTTCATAGAAAATATTATCGATCCCGTTCACATTCACATCAGCCATCATGGCACTCTAGGTAATCGAAAATATGCCCAACCCCTAGAAATGGAAGTGATAGAAAGCTCAAACAAAGCGATTCGCGGTAAGATGCGGAGTGTAGGAAATTCCGATCGACCTTGGAGTTCAGTGGATTTTGTGGCTCCCAACTTAATATTTTACAGATTTAGCATCGAACAGCGCGGTTGGCTAGGGGGAGTTGTCTTTTATTCAATCCCTCTCAGTCAGAATCGATGTCGTATTCTAGTGAGAAATTATCGTAACTTTTTACCCCTGAAATTAAAGCTAACACCTCGCTGGTTCGATCACTGGCTTCGCAGCAGAGTTTTAGAGGAAGATTTGCCACAAGTCGTCGGACAAAAGGCAGAAATTGAGAGGCAGGGAAAACCTATGAAAGAAGTGTTTTTACCGCTCAAAACCTCCGACCTATTTGTCATCGAATACCGCAAATGGCTGGATAAATTTGGGTCTTCTTTACCCTTTTATCAGGGTTATGAAACCGCAAAATTGCCTGACAGCAGTAGAAAGTGTCACCAAGCACCAGTATTACTAGATCGACTTTCGCGACACACTCATATGTGTAGTTCCTGTAGTCAAGCTTATCAGGTAACAAATAAACTGAAACAGGGGGCAATAGGAGTTGCGATCGCATTGGCAGCTTTAGCAATAGCAACAGATGGATTTGCGAGTACAATGGCAGTATCGGCTTCTCTGTTAGCAGTCGTTTTGGCAGCTGTCGCCGAGCAAGTCAAAACCAAATTTGAACGTTCTTACAGCCGCCACTAATTTTTAATTTACTTATCTGAGGAGTCATATCAAAAAGAGGTGTTAAAATGTCCGATCTCCGCGAAAGTATGCCCGCACTCGCTCGACACGAAGGCGATTGGGTAGGAACTTATACCATTGTCGATATTGAAGGGAAAATTCTCGATCGGCACAAATCCCATTTAACCTGTCTGTTTCCCGCAGACGGTGATTATTCCTATTACCAAATTAATCGGTATGAGTGGCCAGATGGTAAAAAGGAAGAACATAAGTTTCCTGGCACATATCGCGACAAAAAGCTTTGGTTCGACACGGAACGCATAGAAGGAAAAGCATGGGAAGTAGACGATTCAACTATTATTCTGTGGTTCAGTTACAAGACTATTCCGAACGCTTACTTATACGAGATGATTCAAATTAGTCAGTGCAATAATTATCGATCGCGCACTTGGCATTGGTTCAAAGACGATCGACTTTTTAAACGCACTTTGATTCAAGAAGAACGGATGCAGCCGTAACCGGACAAAAAACATTTTTTTGATTGACAAATAAAAATGATGAGTAAAGAAAACCTACCTCCTGTTTGGAATAGAGTCGGAAAACATGGGGTATTTCCTGAAGCAAACCATGACGAAATTGCTCGTTATAACTTCCTGGCTAATTTGAATCGCTACTTAGCAACAGTTGTATCTCCTGGCAACAAAATTGCATATGAAAAACGGGTGCGTCCAAAGTTCCAAGCAGAACGCGATCGCGACTTTGAAACGCGAGAAGAAGTGCGTGAAGCCATGAAAAAAGACCCTCACTATCAAGCTTGGAGCGCCTTACGCAGATCTAGTATGGAAATGAGACAACAAGCGGGTCGATCGTTGGTATTGCATCAAGCAAATGAACTTGCCGAAAAAGCAGAGCGTTTGAATCAAGGCAAAGATACTCTTAAACTCAATCCAGATCTGGAAATTCCCCATTATGTTCGAGTGGTAGATCATCACTGTATGCCAGGTAGTTATTACACAGAACTCATGGAGGGAGACGTAACAGCTGCGGCTAATTATGACTCCGGATTATTTGTAACAACAACTGGCTTACTGGGACGAATGAACGATGGCGGAGGTAGAGCGATTTCCCAGTGGCTGAAAACCGAGCATCCCGAATTTCAGCCCAAACGCATACTCGATATCGGTTGTGGATTGGGTCACAACGTAGTTCCCATCGCCCAAGCTTATCCCGATGCTGAAGTCATTGCTATTGATGTAGCCGCTCCTATGTTGAGATACGGACACGCTCGCGCTCAAGACTTGGGTGTAAATAACATCACCTTTATCCAGATGGATGGAGCGAATAGCGGATTTGCAGATCGATCGTTCGATTGGATTCAGACCACCATGTTTTTGCACGAAACTTCCTCCAAATCCCTCCACCGAATCGGAAAAGAAATTTATCGTATGCTCAAGCCAGGTGGTTTGACTCTGCATATCGAACAACCGCAATATAGCGAAGATATGGAACTATACGAGCAATTTATCCGTGATTGGGATGCCTATTACAACAACGAACCCTTTTGGTCTAAAATGCACGATATAGATGTAAAAGAACTCCTAACCAAAGCGGGTTTTAAAGAGGAAGCATTCATCCAAATAGCTGTCAAAGCAGCCAATGACATAGCAGAAGGTCAACAAGCCGAAAAAACTGTAGAAGATTACGGTCGATCGCCTATTTGGAATGTATTTGGGGCTTGGAAATAATATTGTGAAAACAAATAATTATGGAAGCGATCGATCGCCTGTTGTTAGCCAACAGTAAGAGTAAAGGAAAACGCCCATATTTCTTTGACGATCCCGCCGTCGAACGGGTACTCAATATCACCCTGGCTGTAGCAATGGAACACGCAGTTACCCGCGAACGCTTGGATACTATAGAGCGCCTCCTGATCGCAAAAGGAATACTGAGTCGAGCCGAAATTGATACCTACGAACCCGATACAATAGCTGCTGAGGAACGCCAGCGGTGGCAAGCGGAATACATCGCTCGTATCCTGCGGATTATTCAACAGGAATTGGAAGCTTTGGAAAATCCAGAAAATAACCGGGATGTCGAAGATATCGCAGAAGAACTAGGACGTACCTAACAATTACAATGACAACTCCAATTGAGCAAATAGATAGCTTTTATCGATCTATTGTTGGCAAAGAGGTAGACAGTATTTGCGCGAATTACGTTCCTAATGAAGATACTTACGTTTTTGTAGAAGGGCCTCGCTACTCTACGCTTGGCTATCGCAATATTTCCAAAGGATGGCGAGATTTTTGCGATTCTTCGCTGAATTTGCAAAAAATTGAGTGGGTAGAAGGCCCCTTTACTGAAGAATCCGAAGATTTGGCTTGGGTAGCAGGAATGGTGCTGCTAACAGTAACTGTAAAAGGTCAACTGGTAAAACAAACGTTTCGGGCAACTTTTGTCCTTCGGAAAAATGAAGATGGTTGCTGGCAAATTCGGCACGAACATCTTTCCGCGCCGCTAAGTGACCCTTATGGCATCGGAGATTGGTTAAAAAAGAATTCTTAGCGATAAACTTTGTTTCTAAAAAGGTAATAATTTAGATCGATCGCATAGGTTCGTGTTGAATATCCCGCAGGTCTAGAAAATAACGTTATGTTGAGGAAAGAGTTACAATGACACAAACAAAACCGAATACGATCGAAGTTGCCCAGCAAGCATTTAAGCACTTATCTCACGGTTTGGCAACAGGTGACTGGAATCAACTTCTAGATATGCTCACCGATGATTTTACTTTTTGGTTTCCAGTCGGGCCATTTCACGGCTTGAATGTGGGTAAAGATAGGGTTCGCGAATTCTTTCAATATGTTTCTGAAACATTCAGCGAAGGAATTACAATTACTTCCGTCGATCGCATCACCAGCAACGAGACTACTGTTGTTTTCGAGTTCCGCGATGAAGGAACTTTGCGGGGTGAACCTTACAAAAATCGGGTAGCTATTTCTCTCGATATTCGCGGCGATAAGATTTGTGCCTATCGCGAATATTTTGGCAGCGACGGTAAATCGTATTAACTATAATGATTGATGGGTGATTTTTATCCCCATCTTCCTGCAAACGTTATAATGAAGTTATTGCAGCTTAGGAAGCAGTTTAGGTAAAAGTTGTGTTCGCTCAAAGAAAATATTCGTATTTTTTAATCTTACTTATTTTTATCGCAACTTGCAACAAAACTCCGACAAAGCCCAAGCATTGCAAAATGCTATGTTAAATACCATGAAAAAATATCCCAATCCGAGAGATTGGGCTGCTTTCATTCTAATCGGCTAAGCAGAATAATAACGCAATTTCATAGTTATTAATTGTGAGTCTGTAGGCTCACATCTTGCACCATTCTCAACAAGACCTGAAAAACCAGGTTTCTTTACGAAAAATCTAGGCTTTCAGGTTTAGCTATTTGCAAAAAACTCGGTTTTTAGCTCAGGTGCAAAATGTGAGTAGGGTGGGTTAGGCACGGGCAATAATTTCCGCGTCAAAATCAATAATTAATTTCCCATACCGTAACCCAATATATCACCAAAATGTCAGATCAAAAAGATTTTTCACCATCAACCCGAAAGAGCAAAAATATACCTTTTTACAAGACAAATTTAACAGACCATAACAAAATTTTAACTCATATCAGGTTTCATCGAATCGCGCCTCATCGCCAATCCCGATCGACAAAAGCTTGTAACGAACATTAGGAAGATGGTAACTTCTAAAAGCTACTTGGATGCAGGCGCTTAACTCGATCGCACTATGAAACGTTCCCTCATCTCCCTCCCTCTCAGCTTGATCCTACTGGAATCGGCTTTTCCAGTCGCCCTCGCCGCGCCACCCAGACAGCCAGATAAAAGCGTAGAATGCGAAATCCTGGTAATTGGCGGCGGACTTGCGGGTGCTGCGGCTGCTTACGAAGGATTGCTAGCGGGGAAAACCGTTTGTCTCACGGAAATCACCGACTGGGTGGGAGGACAAGTTTCATCCCAAGGTGTTTCCGCTTTGGATGAACGCACTACCCAGCGCCAAAGGCAATTCTTTTCGCGTGGATATCTGGATTTGCGAGAACGAATTAGACGCAAATATGGAAAACTCAATCCCGGCGAGTGTTGGGTAAGCGTAGCTTGTTTTATTCCCAGCGACGGACACAAATTTGTTTTTTCCATGTTGCAAAATGCCGAGAAACGAGGTAAAGGTAAATTGAAATGGTTTCCTTCTACGGTTGTGAAAGATTTGGAAATCAGTCAAAATGGGAAATTAATTGAAAGTGCGATCGCCATCCAACACAATCCCGCCAAAAACACACCACCGCTAAACACCGAACCTCTATCACAGACGATCGAAGACGCTTACCGCTACGAAAATTCATCTCGATTTGACAAAACAATTATCCGTTTCTTACCGTTAAAGCGTACTAAAAAATCCCAAACAACCCAGCCAACAAATTGGTACGTTATCGACGCCACCGAAACAGGAGAAATTATCGCCATTGCAGATGTTCCCTACCGACTAGGTATCGATCCTCGTTCTCATTTAGAACCTTCCGGTGCAAACGATACAGGCGATCCTTATTGCACCCAAGGATATACTTATACATTTGCAATGGAAGCAACCAAAGAACCGCAAACCCACCAAATGCCTCCCTTCTATTCCCGTTACAGTCCTTACTATAGTTTCGAGGCAAAACGATTTAACTTTGCATCAATTTTCACATACCGACGCATTTGGAGTAACCCAAATGCCCCCAAAGAATTAAAAATCAGAAGCCGAGAAACCTTTGGTGTAACACCTCCCAAACCGGGGGATATTTCCATGCAAAACTGGACTTGGGGGAACGATTATCGACCGGGAACTGCTCAAGATAACCTTATATATACTCGCGAACAATTGCAAGCATTAGGTCAGTTACAACCGTCCGGATGGATGGGAGGATTGCGAGTAGAAAGTTTGCGCGGTGGAGAAGAACTATCCCAAGGTTATTTTTACTGGTTAGTAGCAGGTACAACCGATTCACAACTCGGCGATGGTGTCAAGCAACCGCACCCGAACAACCGCTATCTTACCGGATTAAATTCACCGATGGGAACAGTTCACGGTTTATCCAAATATCCATATATAAGAGAAGGGAGAAGAATTATCGGCAGACCCGCGTGGGGACATCCCGAAGGCTTTACATTGTGGGAAGTCGATATTTCTCGAAAGAACTTTCGCGAGGATTATTATCGCAATAACCTATCAACAGAACAGTATCGCCGTTTGTGGGCATTATTGAGTGGTTTGAATGCAACTGCTGTAATTCGAGAAGCATTGTCTCCAGAACAAGTCAAAGAGCGATCGCGATCGGCCATATATCCCGATTCTGTAGGCATCGGTCACTATACAATAGACTTTCACCCTTGTTTAGCCAAAAGTCCCCCAGAAACTCCCGGAAACTACGGATATCCCAACGAAGCGATGGCAGCATCTCAATCTTACCCCTTCCAGATACCCCTACGCGCAATGATTCCCCAAAAAATTGATAATATGCTAATCGCTGGCAAAAGTATTGCCACCAGTCACTCAGCAGCAGCAGCATACCGAGTGCATTCTTTTGAATGGTCAGTTGGTGCAGCCGCCGGTACCACAGCAGCCTTCGCCTTAGAAAATAATCTCATGCCTTACCAACTCGTCGAACAACTTCCCCGCCAACAACCGCGACTCGAAGCCTTACAAAGACGCCTCCAACAAAATGGCAACCCCACCGCCTTTCCCGACACCTCAATATTTAACGAATTTGGCAAAAACTGGCAGTAGGTTAGGGGTTAGGGGTTAGGGGTTAGGGGTTAGGGAAAGAGGGTAATAGCAATTATAAATGATTGATGAAATCCTCTTTCTTCTTATCTTCCCTAGCATCCATCACCTAAAAAAATTGCCATCTTATCTGCGTTTATCTGCGTTTATCTGCCCACATCAGCGGTTAAATTTTAACAAACGATTCCTACAGACAATCCAGAACATCATTCATCTACTAACGACGCAACCGGACACAATATTAGGAGTTGAACAAAAATAACCATGAAACGCATACTAACCACCCTCACCCTCAGCTTAATTTTCCTAGAATCAGCATTTCCATTAGCCCTAGCCGCACCACCAAGACAACCAGATAAAACAGAAGAATGCGAACTTCTGGTTGTGGGAGGTGGACTTTCCGGTTCCGCCGCCGCCTACGAAGGTTTGCTAGCAGGAAAAACCGTTTGCCTAACAGAAATTACCGACTGGGTAGGCGGACAAATTTCTGCCCAAGGAACCTCCGCACTAGACGAACGACCGACTCAGAGGAAACTATTATATTATCCTCGCGGCTATTTAGAACTTCGCACCCGCATTGAAAAACATTACAAACGCCTCAACCCAGGTAAATGTTGGGTAAGCGAATCTTGTTTTCTGCCTCGCGACGGTCACAAACTTTTATTTGGCATATTAAAGGATGCGGAAGATCGCGGCAATGGTAAACTGAAATGGTTTCCCTCTACAGTAATTAAGGAATTAGAAATTAGTGGAGATGGAAAACAAATTCAAAGTGCTGTAGCGATTCAACACCGTCCGGCCAAAAATGCACCGCCCTTAAATACTCTACCTTTATCTCAGACGATCGAAGACAGCTATCGCTACGAAAATTCAGCCCAATTTGACAAATCTATCATCCGTTTCGTACCCAAAAAATCGCGAAAATCTGCCCAAAAACCAAAACCAGCCGATTGGTTTGTCATCGAAGCTACGGAAACCGGCGAATTAATTGGACTAGCTGATATTCCCTACCGTTTGGGTATCGATCCTCGTTCCGTCTTGGAACCTTCTTCTGCTAGCGAAAGCGGCGATGCTTACTGCACGCAAGGCTTTACTTATACCTTTGCAATGCAGGCAACTAAAGAACCGCAAAATCACACGCTGCCTTCATTTTACTCTCAATATGCGCCGTATTACAGCTATGAATTGCAGCGATTAGCGAGTTTCCCTCTTGTTTTCACTTATCGCCGGATTAAAAGTGTCAAACCAGATCGAAAATTGGGAACTAATCCGAGAGAATATCCGATCGATCCAGGCGATATTTCTATGCAAAACTGGACTTGGGGTAACGATTACCGTCCGGGAACATCGCAAGATAACTTTATCTATACTCGCGAACAGTTGCAAGCCACCGGACAGCTACAACCGGGTGGATGGATGGGCGGATTGCGGACGGAAACTCTTCGCAAAGGTGAGGAAAATGCGATCGGCTATTTTTACTGGCTGGTAACAGGGACTACCGACTCACAACTGGGTGATGGTGTGAAGAAACCGTACCCAAATCATCGCTATCTGAGCGGTTTAGATGCCCCAATGGGAACCGCACACGGGTTATCGAAGTATCCATATATACGTGAAGGACGCCGCATTATCGGACGCCCCAGCTTCGGTCAGCCGGAAGGTTTTACAGTCTGGGAAATTGATATTTCTCGGAATAATTTTCGCGATGATTATTACCGCAATAACCTGTCAGAGGAAGAGTATCGGCGTTTGTGGGCAATCCTTTCTGGTATAAATGCGCCCTCCGTACTCGCACAAATTGTATCTCCGGCAGATGTGAAACCGCGATCGCGTGCCTTCATTTTCCCCGATTCTGTCGGCATCGGTCACTATGCGATCGACTTCCATCCCTGCATGGCCCAAAGCCCACCAGAAGCCCCAGGTAACAAAGAACGCGAAGGAACAAGGAAAGGTCAAGGTCAAGCTTATCCCTTCCAAGTACCCCTACGGGCGATGATTCCCCAAAAAATCGACAATATGTTAGTTGCGGGTAAAAGTATCGCCACTAGCCACACCGCCGCAGCTGCCTATCGAGTACACTCGTTTGAATGGTCGGCGGGTGCAGCAGCCGGAACTACAGCCGCTTTTGCTCTGGAAAACGGTATTTTACCATATGAACTGGTCGATCGACTGCCCCAACAAGAACCGCAACTAGAAGCTTTGCAACGCCGTCTCGATCGTAACGGCAATCCTACAGCTTTCCCCAATACCTCGATTTTCAATACAAGGCAAGATTGGCAGTGATTGAAGGGGCTAGGGATTAGGGGCTAGAGGCTAGGGAAGAGGGGGAGCCAAAAGTCAAAAGTCAAAAGTCAAAATTCCTCCCTCTCTCTCTTCCCTCTTCCCTTTTCCCTCTTCCCTAGCCCCTAGCCCCTCCGCTCCCACTTCGGATTAAGATACATTAGTAAATTGTTGTTTCAGATTGTTAAGATATTTTCGGTCAGTTACCGAAAAAAAAGGGCTTCAAGCCTCTCCTTTCAAGGGGAATCATCAAAAAAATTCTCGCTTATTTCAAGGTCTATCCTTTCAAAGCCCAGCCAATCCAAAATCTAAAATCCAAAATCCAAAATCGAATGACTTATGGCGAATGCACCCATCATAGCTCCTGAGAAATCCAGTCAAGTTACCCGTAAGCCTTACCCGAATTACAAAGTAATCGTGCTGGATGATGATTTCAACACATTTCAGCACGTACATGATTGCTTGGTAAAATATATCCCAGGGATGACGAGCGATCGCGCTTGGGAGCTCACGAATCAGGTACACTATGAAGGTCAAGCCATCGTCTGGGTTGGCCCCCAAGAGCAAGCGGAACATTACCACCAACAACTGTTGCGGGCGGGACTGACTATGGCTCCCCTAGAGGCAGCATAAAATGAGTAACCCCAGCAGTGGCCGCGTCGTTCTCAATCATTCTACTCATATTACCGGCTTAATTCCAATCCTGGAAAAGCTAACCAAACATCCCGGTATTCAAACTATTACCCCCGCAGTGATTGGCAGAGCCAAAGGTCACTGCCCAAAATTGCAATTAAAAGTATCGGTGCCAATTCGCGGTGGTTTTAAATTAATAGCGCGACATGGCAAAACTTTTCAAGAAGTTTTTATTATTACTAGCTGCAAACAAGATGAATTGGAGGATGCGATCGCTCAAATCATCAAATAGACTTCTCCAGAAAAGAATCTTAGAGACAGGCAGGATGCCTATCCCACAAGAATTTTTGGAGATATCTAATAGTTTATCATATAATCCAGCTATTAGGCAAAGAAAGCGGATTTCTATGCAAAATCTTCGCTTTCAACCTAGAGATATAAGTAGAAAACCGATTTCTACCAACAATAAACATCTTCAAAAATTCTTGTGGGGTAGGCATCCTGCCTGCCTTAGTTTATGATATGAGTCAATGTCTGAACCCTAATTGCCAATTTTTAAACCCACCTCTCACCAAATTCTGTCAGCGCTGCGGTAACAAATTACTTTTAGCTGACCGTTATCGCGCCATAAAATATCTTGGTGAAGGTGGATTCGGTCGTACTTTTGAAGCGGTAGACGAACACCGTTTTGATACCCCCTGCGTAATTAAGCAGTTTTTGCCGCAACTGCAAAGTAGCGCTGCACTCCAGAAAGCTACCGAATTATTCAAGCAAGAAGGAATGAGACTGCGAGATTTGGGCAAACATCCCCAAATTCCCGACTTGCTGGCATTTTTTGAACAAGACAATCGTTTTTACCTGGTACAAGAATTTATAGACGGTCAGGATTTATTAAAAGAATTACAGCAACGGGGAAAATTCAGCGAACAGCAAGTTAGACAATTGCTCAATGAATTGCTGTCCGTCTTAGAATTTATCCACAATCAAAATGTCATTCATCGAGATATCAAACCAGATAATATTATTAGAAACGGTAACGGTTCTCTCGTTCTGATTGATTTTGGCGTTTCCAAACAATTAAGCGCTACCGTGCTTACGAAAATCGGAACTATTACCGGTACACCCGGTTATGCAGCACCCGAACAAATGCACGGTCATGTTTCTCCAGCTAGTGACCTCTATAGTTTAGCGGTAACTTGTATTCGGCTATTAACTGGGTGCTTGCTAGAAGAGAGAAATGGTGATTGGGTCGATAAACTTTTCGACCCGATGCAAATGCAGTGGGTATGGCGTCAGCAAAATGTTGCTGTAAGTAATGAATTGGGACTAATTTTAGATAAAATGCTATTGTTTCCCATCTCAGAACGCTATCAATCTGCTGCGGAAGTTCTCAAAGCGCTCAATTCCCCGCCAGTCTCATTTCCTCAGCCAAAAATTCAAGTTCCTGTTCCTAAAATATCAGTTCCCCAACCTCCTCAACCACAATCTCAATCTCAATCTTTTTCTGAAGATTTGGGTAATGATATCAAACTCGATATGGTTTACATTCCCGGCGGTACATTTACAATGGGTGCGCCGTCAACTGAATACAGAAGCAGAGATTGTGAAAGACCCCAACATGAGGTGACAATTAAACCCTTCTTAATGGGAAAATATCCAGTTACTCAAGCGCAGTGGAAAGCGGTTGCTAATCTTGCAAAAGTTAACCGCGACCTTCAAGCAGACCCATCTAGATTTAAAGGAGCAAATCGACCTGTAGAGTGTGTTTCGTGGTACGATGCTGTGGAATTTTGCGATCGCCTTTCCCAACACACTAGCAGATCTTATCGATTACCCAGCGAAGCAGAATGGGAATATGCTTGTCGCGCCGGAACAACAACGCCTTTTTACTTTGGTCAAACAATTACTCCCGAATTAGCTAATTACGATGCTAATTACACCTACGGCTTGGGGCGGAAAGGGAAATATCGTCGTGAAACTACCCCTGTAGGGAGCTTTCCTCCTAATGCTTTTGGCCTTTACGACCTCCACGGCAATATCTGGGAATGGTGCGCTGACCATTGGCACGATAATTATCAAGGCGCACCTAACGATGAAACTATATGGCTAACTAGCGATGAAAAATCTCCCCGACTGCGGCGCGGTGGTTCGTGGATCTACTCTCCCGATTACTGCCGCTCGGCTTTTCGCAATGGGTTTGATGCGGGCTACAGTTTCGGCAATATCGGTTTTCGGGTTGTGTGTGCTGCGGCGTAGACTTTATAGCCCTTTATACTCTTGCCCTTTTGCCCTTTACCCTCTTTTCTTTACCCTTCCCACCGAAGGCGTAAAAAATTTTTTTTAAATGAGGCAATTACCAATTATCCAAAAAACCTACAATTTGATGATTACCGGACTTTCCGATCTGCTGGATGGGCTGATTATAGCAAAGGATGCCACAAAAAAGCAAGACGGTTGCATAAACTTTATTTGTTAAAATCTTAAGTATTATTTACCCCGAAGTCCGATTACCAAATGTACGAATTTACCTTATCTTTACCAGAAGAAACAGCGTTAGCCCTGAAACTAACTCCCGAACAACTGCGCGATGAAGTCTGTTTAGCAGCAGCAATCAAACTATATGAATTAGGTAAACTTTCCGCTGGTGCTGCGGCTAATCTTGCTGGTATACCGCAAGTTGTATTTCTAACCAAGCTTGCTGATTACGGAGTTGACACATTTCGACTTACGGAAGAGGAACTGAAGGAGGATTTGGCGCGTGCCTAATGTCATTTCTGACACTTCGCCAATTCAATATCTTTACCAATTAAATTTGCTGGATTTGCTACCAAATTTGTATAGTGAAATTATAATACCCCAAGCTGTTGAGTCGGAAATTGCGACAGGCAAATTGTTAGGTATATCTCTGCCAAATCTAGCTTCTTTATCGTGGATAACTGTTCGCCAACATTTTAGCTAGTTTACGCCTTGAAACCAACGTAATTCGTTCCATTTTGAGGGCTGATTTTATGCGCCAGTCTCCTTTTTTCCAAGAAATTCTCCAAGAAGGAAGACACGAAGGAAGAACAGAAGAAGCACTGTTATTCGTTACACGCCTATTAGAGTGGAAATTTGGGGAAATCACTCCTTTGCTTCTAGAAAAAATCCGCAGTTTATCTGTCCAAGAATTAGAAAATTTAGGAGTAGATTTATTAGGTTTTTCCGAAGTGACAGATTTGGAGGCGTGGTTGGAATAGGTGCGATCGCACATACATCACTTTTTTACATCGGTACAAAGAAACCGAGTTTCTTTGTACCTCATTCACCTGCAACGCGCTTTAGCAATCCCCAATTACGGGATCACTCTACTTGTCGCAACGAAAAGCGATGCAGTGGCAGAATCAGTACGCAACAAAAAGTTAAAAAGTAAGAAATAGCCGCAGTTAACTGCAAACTCGTTAGCAAGATATCCCATTCAGGCAGATCGAACTTCTGGACGCCAACAGTTACGCAGTAAACTATCCAGTAAGCGAAGCTCATCATAAAAAGCGATCGCTCTGTTTCTGCAACCTCATCCACTTGAGTTTGCTGGCGATCGAATATTAACCAAAGTCCAGCAATAGAACCAATAAAAGAAATCAAAATCACATAATCGTGCCAGAGCAAATGCTGCATTTGCCTATCCTTGTTTATCCCAAAATTTTGAATCGCACATCAGTCTAAAGGATTAATCTTTTGAGATAAAGCAATAGTTACAAATTGCAATATTCCTAGCAGTTTGTTGCCTGCGTTTCGCACGCACCGATACTCACCCAGCTGCTAGAACCATCACTCCAATGTTCTTTTTTCCAAATCGGCGCGTTGTGTTTTAATGTATCAATAGCATACTTGCAAGCTGCAAACGCCTCACCTCGGTGCGGACTACCAACCGCCACCAACACGCTAATTTCCCCTATTACCAAACGTCCGATGCGATGGTGAATCGCCACCCGATTCACATCTGGCCAATTTTTGCGGATATCGGCGGCAATTTGGCGAAAAATCTGCAAAGCCATCGGTTCGTAAGCTTGATACTCCAGCGCTACCACCGGCTTACCATCGGTTTGGTTGCGAACCATGCCGCTCATCAATACTACAGCACCGTTCCCCCCATCATCCGCTAGCGCGTAAACTTCTTCCAGGGATAACGGTGCAAGAGTTATGGCAAAACTATCTTGAGCAAGTTGTCGATCGCCAGCAAATAAAACTGCGGTTCCAGAATTCATCAGGTCGCTTCACCCATAACAGTATCATTTTAATGCTACAGTCGCACAGCAAAAATTTGGATGGGAAATATACGATTCCAGATTGTTTAACCAATAGCTGAGTCGGATGAGAGAATTTGCCGAATCAGTTGTAGCGTTTTTTGATAAGCTATTGTCACTCCCTGGTTACAAAAACATTCAGCAGCCTTTTGCAAATCTGCCATCGCCGCATACTGAGAACCAATTTGGTAACGAACTAAACCCCGGTAAAAGTATGCTTGACCGTCATTGGGAGTAAGTGCTAAAACTTGGTTGAAATCCCGCAGCGCCATGATATAATTTCCGCTATACAAACAAGCACAGCCTCGGTTGAAGTACCCTCTAGCATCTCCACTATTAAAGCGGATCGCCAAATCAAAGTCGGAGATCGCAACAGGGAAGTTTTTCAGCATGAGGTGAGCTAATCCTCGATCGTTATAAATTTCAGCAAATTGAGCGCGATCGAGTGGCCCACTCTGGAGCAGGGAATGGTTGTAATCTGCGATCGCCTCCTGATACTCGCCCAGAGCAAAATCTGCTAAGCCTCGGTTGTAGTAAGCGCGGAAATCATAAGGCTTGATTTTCAGCAACTCGTTGTAGTCAAGTTTTGCCGCTTGATAATCACCAAGTCTGTACCAAGCCAATCCTCGATTCAAATATGCTTCTGTACTACGCGGATTCAGTCGCAGCGCCTGAGAGCAGTCCTCCGCAGCCAGATCGTAATTCCCCAGTTGAAGGTAAGCCAGACAGCGATTGCTGTAAGCAGCACCAAGATTGGCATCAATGTCAATCGCCTCAGTGAAATTGTCGATCGCATCAGGGTAGTCACCGCGTTGCATAGCAGTTACTCCCAAATTGAAAAAATCTTTCCCACTCATGGGAAGAGCGATCGCAGGCACAGCAAATAGCAAAACGCTCAGCACGACAGCAAAGCCAAAGCTAAGGACGATCTTGTCAAAGCGATACATAAGTCCAGTCCATAAGAAGGCTACAAACCTCGCTTCCGCTGAAACACCAGCAGAAGCGAACTAAAAGCACTATTTGATAATGCTTACCAACCCTTTTCAGCCTGTGCTAAGACGTAGGCCGCTACATCTTCAATTTGCTTGCCGTTCAAGCGTGCTTTAAACGATGGCATCGCAGCTTTGCCGTTTGTGACCTGAGCCTGAATCGCCTCCAGAGAAGCCATACTATACTTCTCCAGATCGGTCTTTTTCAAAGTTTTGGCAGGATTGACCATATTTTTACCGCCCATGTGACAGGCGGCACAGTTGGCACTGAAAACCTTGGCACCGTTAGCCAAATCTCCTGCTTGTGCTGGGTAAGTCAGGGTACCTGCGGTAATTCCCAATACCAGCAAAACCACTAATAATACTTTTTTGAGAAGCATATTCCTTTGCTTGAGAAGAGATAATGCCTAACATCCTCAGCCAGACAGCTGAGCTTGTCAAAAGACAGGGTGTCATACAAAGTAAATCGAAAGTCAAAAGTCAAAATTTACTCTTGGTCTTTACCGCGTAGAGCGCCAGTCGAGCAGAAAGATTGACAAACAAAACGAAATATGTATTAGGTAGAGGCGTTCCCTCTCGCGGCGGGAACAAGCTTAGTATTGCGATCGCCTGCGCTGTCAGAGCTTATATCTTTGTTAGCTGGATACCAATAGTAATGGAATAAGCCAAATTTTTCCTCTGTACTGACTGAAAAAAATTAAAAGTCAAAAGTAAATTTTTTCCTAGTCCCCGTCCCATAGAGCGCCAGTCCAGTAGAAATATAGCTAGGGACAAGGGGCTAGGGTCTAGGGTAAGAACGGTCTAGCCGAGTCGAGCCCGATTGTCTGCGATCAAACTTTGCCGCCGCCAATCAGATACAACAGAGCCATGCGAACGGCAACGCCGTTGGTAACTTGTTGGGAAATCAAACTAAACTGGGGGTCGTCCATCAGGTCAGAACTAATTTCCAGGCCGCGATTGACTGGGCCGGGATGCAGCACCTTAACATTGGCGTTGCAGAGTTTCAGACGATCGTGCGTAATCCCGAACAGCTGGTGATACTCGCGCAAACTGGGCAAAAGATGCTGGGTCATGCGCTCCTTTTGCAGCCGCAAAGTCATCACAAAATCTGCATTTTGTAAAGCAGGTTCGATATTCCAGTGCAAAAATAACTTGCCAGAAGAATACTGAGAAGGTGAGGATCTCAAGGACTGAGGAAAATTTGAACCTATATTCCCCTCTGCTCCCCCGCTCCCCCGCTCCCCCGCTCCCCCGC
>NZ_JACJPW010000114.1 GCF_014696265.1 Aerosakkonema funiforme FACHB-1375
GGGGGGCCTGGGGGCTAGGGGGGAGCGGGAGAGCGGGAGAATAAATCTTTTCCCTTTTCCCTTTTCCCTCTTCCCTCTTCCCTTTTCCCTTTTCCCTTTTCCCTATTTCCTTTTCCCTCTTCCCTCTTCCCTCTTCCCTAACCCCTAACCCCTAACCCCTAACCCCTTTCTTTTGACTTTTCTATGTCTTCTTCCAAACGTAAATCTTCCGAGCCTAACGATCGCAATGAAAATCGCGTTGTCTACTCGGAATTTGGCAACAACAACAACAACAACAAGAACGCCGCTGCCTTTGAACGACCGGTGCAAGAACTGCCGATCGATCGCCAAGATTTGCGCGTCCAGGCATCCCGCAAAGGTCGCAAGGGCAAAACCGTGACGGTAATTACCGGTTTTCAGACTAAGCCGGAAACTCTCAACGCTTTGCTCAAACAGTTGAAAACCCAATGCGGTGCTGGTGGCACTGTGAAGGAAAATACGATCGAAATTCAGGGCGATCGCGCTCAACAAATCGTACAAATTCTCATCCAATTGGGTTACAAAGCCAAGGTCAGCGGCGGGTAATGGCGATTTTGGATTTTGGATTTTGGATTTTATTTCAATCTGAAATCTGCTGTAAAGTTTAAGATTTCAAATTGAACTTAGTTTTCTTCTATTTGAAATCTGGCATCTGAAATCTGCAATTCCAATGATGCGGTTTTTATTCGAGCCGCTCATCCATCAGAAGTATGATACCTTGCGGTTGATTACCGACAATCAAAGATGTGCAAATAACGCGACAGCGAATATTTTTACCCCTCCGGTTAACCGCATCTAAAATAAGTTCCTGTTCGTCGGGGTTCGCAGGTTGGGCGGCGCGGATCGATCCGCGCAGTTTTTCTACGGGCAAACCGATATCCAAGTCAAAAAAGAAACGTCCCATCGCTTCTTCCGCTCGCAAACCCCACAAATCCTCAACGCCATTGTTCCAAAGTTGGACGCTGAGACGGTTATCCAAAACCACCATACCAATTCGCAAGCTGATCAGGACGGAATCGAAGAAAATATTAACGCGGTTGAGTTCCTCAGTACGCAGGCGGAGTTCTTCGTTGGTGGTGTGCAATTCTTCGTTGGAAGATTGCAGTTCTTCGTTCATCGTCTCCAGTTCTTCGTTGGTACTCTGGAGTTCTTCGTTCGTAGTTTCTAGTTCTTCGTTGGTACTTTGCAGTTCTTCGTTAGTGGTTTCTAATTCCTCATTGGAAGATTGCAGTTCTTCGTAAGCGGTTTCTAATTCCTGAGTTGAACGTTGCAATTCGCGCTCTAATTGGCTGTAGCGAGTTATATCATTAAACACGATTGACACACCAAGTATATCTGCATTGGTTTCCAACAGAGGAATCACCTGTATTTCCAAACTGGTGATATTATCTTCTCCCCGCATCAGTTCCACGTTAGGAATTACCACAGAGCGACGTTCCGCGTAAGCTTGATCTATGCGCGATCGCAATTCGGCGGGACGATAAGAAAGTTCCAAATCCTGCAAAGGACGCCCCAAATCGTGGGAAGTTAGACCAAATAAAATCCTAGCCGATCGATTTGCGAGTACTAAGTTACCCTGAACATCGACTACTATCTGTGCGACAGGATTATTTTCTATCGCTTCGTCTCGCAAACGCATATTCGCAACAATTTGGTTGCTCGCTTCCGTATTACCAGAGTCTGCCATTACCAGTAAACGATCCCGCATACTGATTGTAGCTACTTTAGAAAAAATTCGATACTTTAGATTAGCTGGTTGGAATAGGTTAGCGTGAGTCAGTAACATCTCCGCCTTGCCAACAAACAGAAAGCCAGTCTCAATTAAACCGAAGTGAAAGCGGGCGAGAATCCGAGCTTGTGTATCTGCTGTAAAATACATCAAAGTATTGCGGCAGATCAGTAAGTCAAGGCGGGGAATCGGCGCGTGTTGCACCAAATCGTGACGACCGAAAATTACGCAGCGCCGAAAGTCGTTACGAAAAGTGTATGTATCTCTGCCCGACACATCAAAGTATTTGCGCCGCAGCTCTTCGGGAAGCTCTTGCACACCCTTGCTGGAATAGGTAGCTTGACGACCGCAATTGAGGGCTTCCTCGTCTAAATCCGTTGCATAAATTTTGACTCGCGATCGAAACCCTTCTGCCCCTAGAATTTCCGCCAGCACGATCGCAATTGTATAAGCTTCTTCCCCCGTCGCGCAGCCAGCAGTCCACACCCGAATAGGCTCTCGGTCTGGCTTGGCAGCCATAATACGAGGGATAGTCTCATTAGCTAGAGCTTGCCAAGCTGAGGTATCGCGAAAAAAGGCTGTCACATTAATGAGGAGTGCATCGAAAAGATGATTTACTTCAGCCGGATGTACTTGCAAATAATCCAGATAATCGCTGTAGGATTCGATATCGACCCGCTGCATACGCTTTTTTGTCAGGCGCATTAAGCTGGGGCGTTTGTAACCTGTAAAATCAAAACCCCGACTCTGCTTGAGGTACTGTAGCAACGTTTCAAATTGTTCGTCTTTGGGGGCAATGCTCATCGTTAGATCTGCCCTCCCATTACTAAATTTTTGATGGCATCTGCGATTTTGTCCAGTGGCAGAATCCAATCAACGCAGCCAGTATCGATCGCCGCAGCAGGCATACCGAAAACTTGTGATGTACTTTCGTCCTGTGCAATTACCTTCCCACCCATTTTTTTAATTGCTTCTACTCCTTTTGAGCCATCCATATTTGCTCCCGTCAAGATTACGGCGAGCGCTCTTTTCTGATATTTTTCTGCTACCGATTTAAACAATATCTCCGCAGAGGGACGCACAGAATGCACTTTTTCAGTTTGAGTAAGAGAAACAGTACTGTCGAGGTTAACCAATAAGTGGCGATCGGGTGCGGCAACGTAAACTGTACCTGGAATCACTTGTTCTCCTTCTTCAGCCTGCTTTACTCGCAAGGGCGTGCAACGGTTGAGGATTTCTGCTAAAAAACTGCGATGCTGGCCAGACATATGCTGCACCACTACGATCCGCGCTGGAAAATCAGCCGGTAGGCTGGACAAAATGCAACTCAAAGCGTTCAGTCCCCCAGCCGAAGCCGCCAGAGCTACAATGTCAAAAGCTGGACTGATACTGCATTCGGTTGCCATAATGTCTTCCGGTTTTGCAGGTAACAACCTTGACGTTACTTTCGTTTTCACCATTTTTCACCAGTAAGTAACGAAACTTTACCGAATACGGCGTCAGGCTCCACCCGATAGCGTTGCAGGATGGAGATGGATAGCCGGATGATGACTAAACCATCCCCGACCGTTGTCAATCGTTAGGTTGACCGGGAAGTGGGGTCGCCAACGGCAAGAACCAAAAGCTTGCCAAGCGTGACTGCTGCTGTTGAGTGTCTGGATATAGACTGATTTTGACTACCTTTAATATGTTAAAAGAAATATAATTTACGATAAAATTATCGCAGAAATTGTTAGTTTCTGACCAGTCATCAAACATCTCCTCCAAAAGAATATTAAAGGCAGGCAGGATGCCTACCCCACAAGAATTTTTGGAGATGTCTATTAAACCACAGTAAAGAGTCCTTCCATCCCACCCCATAAGCCGCTCGATCGCAGCTAAAAAATATGCCCACACGCGACATTATCGTTATCGGAGCCTCAGCGGGCGGAGTGGAAGCACTGATAAAATTAGCTGGCGATCTGCCTTTGGATATACCGGCTGCTATCTTTGTGGTTGTTCACTTTCCCTCCTACACCAAAAGCGTTCTGCCACAAATCCTCAGCCGCGCAGGTGCTTTGAAAGCAGAACACGCTAAAGACGGGCAAGAGATCGAACGCGGGTATATCTATGTAGCACCTCCGGATTGGCACTTAATTGTAAAACGCAAACATCTTCACCTGTCTGGCGGCCCCAGAGAAAACAATCACCGACCTGCGATCGATACGCTATTTCGATCGGCAGCAGTAGCATACGGGCATCGGGTCATAGGTGTGGTCCTAACGGGCACACTGGACGATGGTACAGCAGGTTTGTTAGCGGTGAAGCAACGAGGTGGAGTTGCAGTTGTACAAGACCCGGACGATGCGCTTTTTGGGGAAATGCCGCGCAGTGCGATCGACAACGTACAGGTTGACTGCATATTACCACTGTCGGAGATTGCAGGTGTGTTGGTAAAGTTAGCGCACGAGTCAGTCGAAGAAGAAGCCGATCGCCCTTCCAATAGTATGGAAATAGAATCTGCTTTGGCTCAGATGGATATGGATATTCTGCAAAGCGACGGTAGACCCGGAACGCCCTCGGCTTTTGCGTGTCCGGAATGTGGCGGTGTCTTGTGGGAGTTGAAGGACGGAAAGTTCGTTCGTTTCCGCTGTCGTACCGGTCACGCCTTTGCGCCGAAAAGTTTGTTAGCTCGCCAGTCTGAAGCTTTGGAAGAAGCGCTTTGGAGTGCCCTCCGCGCCCTAGAGGAAAAGTCCGCGCTCATCCGCAAGATGGCAGAACGGGCGAACGGAAGAGGCCAAAAGCTGTCAGCCCAACGTTTTGAAGCTCAAGCAAAAGAAGCAGACCAAAGCATTGCGCTCATCCGAGAAGCGCTGATCAGAAATAATGGTGACAACGATGGCAATCGGGAGATCGAGCGAAGTGAGATCGATCGACTATGAGACGATCCTGAAGAGGAGCGGGAAAGCGATCGACACAACTAAACTTAGCAATGTACAGCACAAGTGGGATTGTCGATTCTTTTGATTATCATATAGTTGGAAGATTTTTTAATAAAAACCTTTTAAATTCTTACCCTAATGATAGAAGAAATTTTCGATCGGCAAATTGCGGCATCTCTGCAACGACTGGAAATGCTTTGGCAGAGGACGGATACACTGCCCAAGTCGCCCAGAAACTTTATGGGAGAAATTGAACAGATTTCTGACCGAGATGAGGAAATGCTGCTGCGGCAAAGCTTAGACGAACTTACCTTTTCGTTGGAAGAGCTACAGGTTGCCAGCGAGGAACTGCGCGATCGAAATCAAGAGTTAGCCACCGTCCAAATGGCCTTGGAAACGGAACGTCGGCGTTACCAGGATCTGTTTGATTTCGCCCCGGATGCTTATCTGGTAACGAACCCAGAGGGAGTGATTTTAGAAGCAAACCAAGCAGCCGCAAATTTGCTAAATGTTAGGAGCGATCGCATAGTCGGCAAACCCCTAGTAGTTTTCGTGCCAGAATCAGCTCGTCGCGACTTTCGCACCCAACTGTTTCAACGGCAAAACGGTCAGGAACTCAGAGACTGGGAAGTCGAAATTCAGCCCCAGAAGGGACAAGCTTTCCCAGCTGCTTGCACAATAGTGCCGGTGCAGAATTCTCACAGACAGGTAGTAGCTTTGCGCTGGCAACTTCGAGACATCACCAAGCTCAAGCAGGCGGAACAAGTTGAGCAGAAATTACAAATGCTTGACGCCATCCTCCACGCTTCGCCAATTCATCTCTATGTCATCGACCAAACAGGTAAGTGCATCTACGCAAGTCCAGAAGCTGCACGTAGTTGGGGAAAGGTACAAACTGACATTGTGGGCAAGAGATGGCAAGATATAGGTTTTCCAGCACACACGATGGTAAGTTTCGATCTTCAACGGCAAGAGGTTCTCCGCACAGGACAATCCATCACTGGTCAAATAAGCTTTCCATTCGCAGACGGAATTAGGTACTGTGAGTACACCATTAGCTTGATGCAAAATCTCGGCAGTTTTGTTGACGCGGTTGTTCTAACCGTGAAAGATATCACCAAACACAAACAGACAGAAGCGGAAATGAACTATGCTTTGGCGACACAAAAAGAACTCAACCGGATGAAAGCCAATTTTTTATCTGTAATTGCCCAAGAATTTCGCACCCCACTTACAAATATCATCGCTTCCGCCGAATTGGTCAAAATTTACGGTGATAAATGGAGTACCGAGAAAAAAAATCAGCATCTGGAACAGATTCGATCGGCTGTCCAACAAACAAACCAGGTGTTGAATGATATATTACTTGTTTTTAATGCTACAGCAGGCAAACTGCAATTCAACCCGGCGCTGCTGGATCTGGAAAAGTTCTGCCGAGAACAGGTGGAATTTTTCCAGCCAAATGCAAAAAACGGCTGTATCATCACTTTTTCCAGTCAAGGTAATACGAGCGCCTGTTTAGACAAGCAACTGCTGCGGTCTATTCTCACAAATTTGCTTTCCAATGCGATCGAGTATTCTCCTCAAGGCGGCCAAATTAAATTTGATTTAATTTGTGAAAATAGGGAAGCAATTTTCTGCGTCAAATATGAAGATAGTGACGTGACAAAACAAGAGCGAAAGCAACTATTTGATTTGTTATACATAGGTAGTGATGTCGGCAATATAGATGGCATAGGATTGGAGCTATCTATTGTCCAACAGTGTGTAGACTTGCACGGCGGTAAAATTACCTTATCCAGCGAAGTGGGCGCACAAACTGTGGTGACTGTAACGCTGCCGTTGCGACATCTGCGATCCTCCGACGAACAAAAACCCAGTCATTAAAATATTTGCGATCGTAGTAAATAACCCAAACCACATCCTGCCTACGCAGGATTTTTTTTGTATGTTTAACTACAATTAAGTATATACCTATAGAAGTACTTGTAAATAATTTATAAAAGATCTTTAGTTGACACTCTCCCGTTAAGCTGGCGCTATAACGGGAGATTCTTGTTTCACAGAGGAATGCTTTTTAACACGAGTGTTAACGAGTCTTACTTCCTCTCCACAAGCTTGAATTTCCGTATGTCCTACGGTATTTGTTGACAGTATTCTTAAGCCTTCTTCCCTGATATTTTTTGCGGCATTTTCATCTCTATCATGTTGAGTCTGGCAACTTGGACAAACCCATTCACGAATGCTTAGATTTAAAGAATTGTTCTTGACTTTGCAGCAATTACAAAGCTTTGTACTAGGAAAGAATCTGTCAATCTCTATAAGTTTTCCTCCTTCTCTATCCAGCTTGTAGCCTAAGAAATTAAGCAGCATTCCCAAACCAGCATCGTGTATTGATTTTGCTAGTTTGGTACGCGCCAATCCTTTCACGCAAAGGTTTTCTGCTACAATGACTTGGTTCTCGTCAACTAACTTTCTTGAGAGTTTGTGGAGAAAATCTTGTCTAGTATTGGCTATTTTTTCATGGACTCTGGCAACTCTTATAAGCTGTTTTTTGCGATTGTTGGAGCCTTTCGTTTTTCTGGATAAAGCTTGTTGGCGACCTTGCAATCGTTTAGCATATCTTCTGCTAGGTTTGATTGGCTCAACTTTATAACAGCTTTCTCCATCAAACACAGTTACTAAACTGTTCAAACCCAAATCAATGCCGGAAATCTTTCCTTGCTTATTGGTTATTAAATCATCAGTCTCAAACAAGATTGCAGCAAAATACTTATCTGTACTTGTTTTAGAAACTGTTACCGACTTAATCTTGCCGTTAATACTTCTTGAGATTGAAGCTTTAACAATACCAAGTTTGGGCAGTTTTAACCCACCTTTTTTGATTGAACAACTTTCAGGATAACGGATTGATTGCTTATTGTGCTTACTTTTAAACTTAGGAAATCTAGCTCTTTTAGCAAAAAAGTTTTTCAAAGCAGATTCTAAGTTCTTAAGTGTTTGTTGTAATGTAGCAGCCGTTACCTCTTGTAGCCATTCGTAATCAGGGAGTTTTTTCAGTTGGGTAAGGTCTTTCGCCATATCGCAATAGCTCATGCCTTTCCCTGTCTCTTGATACTGATTGTTAGTTTTATTTAGGTAATAATTCCACACAAAACGAGAGCAGCCAAAGCTTTTAGCTAGGGCTATTTCCTGTTCTGTGTTGGGATAAATTCTTACCTTGAGTACGTCTAACATCAGTTACATTGAGCTAAACTTATTCTATATTAATACTTAACGCTCTTGACTGTCAATTATGTATCATAACGGTTTTAGGTCTGTATATAAACTTAACTCTCACGTTGTTTTAGTGGTCTATAAACCAGATATACCACTGTCTACATTAATCGGTAATTTAAAAACAGTGAGTAGTAGACTAATCCGTAAAGAATATCCCTGGTTGGCACAAAAATATTTTTACAACAAGCCCTATTTCACCGACTGGTTCTTACGCAAATCGCTAGTTGTGGTGGTACTACAGTTGAACAACTAAAAAAATATGTTGAGCCAACTTGCCGACACCAGAATAAGGATTCGCTCACGCTCAGTTTATATATTGGTCGCCATTCATCTCCCGTTAAGTCTTCGACTGTAACGGGAGATGAATGGCTTCATTCCAGATAGATGAGATTTAGAGACAAGCGGCTCAAAATGGTGCTTCTAGTGCAGCGCGGCAGAAATAACCCAGCACTTGAAAAAAGGTAAAAAGCTGACTGTATAAGCTTTCTTCCCTTCTGCCTTCTTGCACTAGCTGTCTATCTTTGCACCGCGAACGTCAATAGAGAGCGATCGCACCTGGGATTCGATTCCCTCCTGCTGCCAAGCTGCCGCCATTGCTACCGCCACTTCAGGTGCATCTACAAAATTTGCCAAAGCCAATAAAGTTGGCCCCGCACCGCTAATCACCATACCGTAGGCTTTCTTAACCAAAGCAGCTTCCCGCACAGCATCGTATCCTGGAATCAGCGCTTGCCGATAAGGTTGGTGGATGCGGTCTTGCAAAGCTACGCGCAACCAATCGCCCCGACCGGATTCTAACCCCCGCACCAGCAAACCGCAGTGAGCGGTATTGAAAATCGCATCAGCGCGACTGTACTCAGTTGGCAGAACTCGCCTCGCCTCTGCCGTCGAGAGTTCAAAGTCGGGAATAGCGACGATCGGCACAATGTCGCTGTGCCAGGGAACATCGCAAATTTGCCAATCAATTTTGTTTTCCGCTGCTGCGGTAGCCGCCAGACGACAACCTCCCAAAAGTGCGGGTACTACGTTATCTGGGTGTCCTTCCAAAGCGATCGCTAATTCCATCACTTCTGTCTGACTCAAAGGTGCGCCAGCTAACTGATTAGCACCAACCAATCCACCCACAATAGCCGTTGCCGAACTACCCAACCCTCTTGCTAGAGGAACATCCAAGTTTATTTGTATTTCTACTGCTGGTGGGGTGCGATCGATATGTCGGTACAACTTTAAGAATGATTGGTAAGCGAGATTGCTCTCATCAGTTTTAACGCGATCGGCCTCAACACCAGTAACAGTAATTTTAACTTGCCCTGTTTCCTCCCTCAAATTCGGTGCCAATGAAAGGGATGGTTCCAGGCAAGAGAACTTAAATTCATTGTACAGCGTTAAAGCTGCGCCGATACAATCGAAACCCGGCCCCAGATTAGCAGTAGTGGCCGGAACAGTAACGCTCACAGTAGAAGCATCAAGCATTTTGATATTTGTCTCGATTTATCTCGATTTACAGGAGGTTTTTTATTTATAGCCGACAGTAGGCAAATTTTAACGTTTGCAACTGCTTGCGAAGCTATTAATAATTTATGGGCTCTGTGACTTTACCGATTTGTTCCGAAGGATTATATATTACGACCGAATCGCACGCTTGATAAGCGGAGTCTAGACCCCCGACTTCTTCAAGAAGTCGGGGGTCTAGGCAGTAAGTTTTGCTTAAGTAAGTGCGATTCGGTTATAGCCCTCTGGAATTACCGGGATTACCTTCAGGCCCTGGTGGGCCATTGCCTGAATTACCGGGATTTGATGGTGGGCCATTATCTCCCCCATTACCGGGATTACCTTCAGGCCCTGGTGGGCCATTGCCTGAATTACCGGGATTTGATGGTGGGCCATTATCTCCCCCATTGCCGGGATTACCTTCAGGCCCTGGTGGGCCATTGTCTGAATTACCGGGATTCGATGGTGGGCCATTATCTCCCCCATTACCGGGATTGCCAGGATTACCAGAATTATCTGGATTACTGGGATTGCCAGGATTACCGGCATTATCTGGATTACTGGGATTGCCAGGATTACCGGCATTATCTGGATTACTGGGATTGCCGGGATTACCGGCATTATCTGGATTACTGGGATTGCCGGGATTACCGGCATTATCTGGATTACTGGGATTGCCAGGATTACCGGCATTATCTGGATTACTGGGGTTACCGGGCGTATTCGGTAGGCCATCGTCAGTCGGCGGCTGCGATCGATCGGGAGAATTTTCCGGATCGGACAGAATCTGTCCTCCTTCTAGGGGAGGATTTTCTAAGCCTGGGTTGCCACTAAATGGATTGGGGCCGATCGACTGTCCGAAATTGCGATCGGATTGACCTGTATCTAACTGGTTATCGTTGCCAGCGCCAACATTGGGTAAGTTTGATGAAGCGGCATCTAGCTGTATAAAATTTGGGTTTTCAATCACCCCTTGCCCAACAATGGGAGTCTGTTCTGTGACAGCAGCAGAAGTTTCAGATTGAACATCGGCCATTGCCGAATCTGGATTAGCTTTATCACCTGGTTGAGTTAAGTTTAGCCCCCTTACCAAGTCGCTAGTTTCATAAAAAGTTCTGATATCAAAATCGTATATCCGCTCAATTCTATCTTTGACGATCACTGCCAGCTGACCTGCTCGCAGCACTTCTGCTTGAGAAGCATCTTGATTGAATACCTCAATGTTACTATTTGTCAGAGCCCCGACAATTGTGGTGTCTGTTTTGCGGTTGTAGCGCACAAATAAAGCGGAGCCCCGAATTCCTGTCCTCGCGTTGGGTGTTTGCAACTGAGTTCTACCGCGTCCGGGTGCAATCAGCAGCAGCGCCGTACCGTCAGACAATTTAAAAGTGCGTGTATTTGGTAGAAACTGAAATACTGCTTGTTCGCCAACTCGTGCCAAAGAACCATCGTTGAAGCGCAACTCAGCCAGAGATTCTCGACCTGTCGCCAAGGAATCTCCAGGGTTCATCGGCTCGGATACACGCGCCGGACGCCCTGTTTGATTTTGCGGGATGAGGCGGACGAGATTGCGTATGCTTTGAATAACGGCTTTAGATAATGGCATTTCCGCGCTGACCTCTTTGGGTAGAGGTAGCGTCATAATGCTCCACAAAATCAGGCTCAGGAGCAGAACTAACTTGCGAGACATGGGTTTTTCCCAACGGTAGAAAATTGAACCCGTACCAAAGCGATCGAGGCAGATCCTTTACTTCCATACTACAAAATCGGCTCCGAATCGCCTTAGCTATAAATAAGTGTAAGCTGAAGTATGGAAATTTTAAATAAAGCTTTAGTTAAATCAGGCTAAAAGATAGGCTATTTTGCCAAGTTTTTGCTTATTTATGGACTTACTGTTTCGACGGGTCTTTCGGGTTTATGGAGGAAAATGTTTGTTTATGTTACAGATGTCTGGGATGGTGGGTTACGGCACGCTCTCAAAGGAAGAGAGAGGCGGGGCAATTTTGACTTTTGACTTTTGAATGAGTGACTTTTAGCTCTTCCCTCTTCCCTAACCCCTAACCCCTAACCCCTAACCCCTAGAAGTTGCTGTAGTTAGCGATCGCTTGCTTCAACCTTTCTAGCACTTCCGGCACTGGGATCGCTCCCAATTCTCCAGAAGCGCGAGTGCGAATATTCAAACTATTAGATTCAACCTCCTTCGCTCCCACCACTGCCATCACGGGAATTTTGTCTTTTTCCGCATTGCGAATTTGTTTGGCCAAGCGCTCGTTGCTGCTGTCAGCTTCGGCACGGATACCAAGCAATTTCATTTCTTTTGCCACTTGTTGAGCAAACGGTAGAAACTCATCGCTCACAGGCAACAATCGCGCTTGTATAGGTGCTAGCCACAGCGGAAAATCACCAGCGTACTCTTCAATTAATATGCCAATTAGCCTTTCCAAAGAGCCAAAAGGAGCGCGGTGAATCATCACCGGACGTTTGCGATTTCCGTCTTCCGCCACATACTCAAGCTTGAATCGTTCCGGCAAATTGTAATCTACCTGAACAGTACCCAATTGCCATTCTCTTTCTAACGCATCTTGGAAAATAAAATCCAGTTTCGGGCCGTAAAATGCGGCTTCGCCAATGCCTTCAAAATAATTCATTCCCAGTTTTTCAACAGCGCGACGAATGGCATTTTGCGATTTTTCCCAAACTTCATCGGAACCGATGTATTTGTCAGAAGCTGGATCGCGGAAACTCAGTCTGGCTTTGAAGTTTTTCAGTTGCAAACTCTTGAACACAGATAGAATTAAATCCACCACATTCAAAAATTCGTCATCCAATTGTTCTGGCGTTACGAATAAGTGAGAATCATCAACAGTGAATCCTCGTACCCGCGTTAAGCCACCCAGTTCCCCGGATTGTTCGTAACGGTAAACCGTGCCAAATTCAGCTAACCGCATCGGCAATTCCCGATAAGAACGCAACTCGCTCTCATAAATCTGAATATGAAAAGGACAGTTCATCGGCTTAAGGACAAAGCCTTGTTCCGCAGCGGCGGCTTCTTCGTCTTCTGCCATGAGGGGGAACATATCCTCTTTATATTTTTGCCAGTGTCCGGAGGTTTTAAATAAATCCACTCTGGCGATGTGCGGCGTTACAACTGGCAAATAACCGCGTTTGAGCTGTTCCTGTTTCAAGAAATCTTCTAAGATGCTTCGCAATACCGTACCTTTGGGAGTCCACAAAGGCAATCCCGGCCCTACTAAATCTGCAAAGATAAATAGTCCCAGTTCTTTACCCAACTTGCGATGATCTCGACGCAGTGCTTCTTCCTTGCGGCGCTGATATTCTTCCAACTGTTCCGGCGTTTCCCATGCCGTACCGTAAATCCGCTGTAACTGCGCCTTGGTGGAGTCCCCGCGCCAGTAAGCACCGGCTAAGCTTTCCAGTTCAATTGCTTTGGGGTTCAAATCACTGGTATTTTCAACGTGGGGGCCAGCACAAAGATCCCACCATTGGTCTCCCAGATGGTAAATGGTAATCGGTTCTTGTAAGCCTTCCAGAATTTCCAGTTTGTAAGGTTCGTTAATTTGTTTGATTCGATGTTCTGCTTCTTCGCGGCTGACTTCTTCCCGAATTACCGGCAGTTTGCGATTGATGATTTTGATCATCTCTTTTTTAATCGCCTTTAAATCTTTTTCCGTAAAAGGCTCTGGATGGTCAAAATCGTAGTAAAATCCATTTTCAATCCAAGGGCCGATCGTAACTTGAGCCTTGGGAAACAGCTTCTGCACCGCCATCGCCATGACATGGGAAGTCGTATGACGAATCTTTTTTAAGGATTCCGATTCACTGGTGCGAGGGAGATGAATTTTAGCTGGTTGTTGTGAGGAATCGGCAGATTCCGATCTGACTGACGGCGACTTTACCATGTGACGATTATGTTTGACAGGCAACTAATTAGGTTGGGGCTGCATAAATGCCCCATAGCTTCTATCTTATCGAGCCGAGGGCAGAGGGGAGTGGGGGAGTGGGGGAGTGAGGAAGTCAAAAGTCAAAAGTCAAAAGTCAAAAGTCAAAAGTCAAAATTTCTCCTCTTCCCTATCCCTCTCCCCTTTTCCCTCTTCCCTCTTCCCTCTCCCTTTTCCCGACGCCCTAACCCCTAACCCCTAACCCCTATTAAAATATTGTAAAGAATTGTAAATTGCATTAAGGTTAATATTTAGATAGGTTAGTAATCTGTAGATAATTCATGCTTAACTCCAACCTGCCTGAGCCAGAATTGCTCAAAACCCTTCTGCAACCGTTGTTAGAAGACTTTCAATATTGGTTTGGGCGATCGCGCGACCTGCTGGAAACAGAAGAAATTGCTTTCTTGAGTCGAGAGCAGCAATCCGACCTATTGGAACGGGTGAAAAACGCTCAAAATGAGGTAAGCACAGTCCATATGCTTTATAAAGCAACGGGCGGTCAAGCTGGCGTCGAAACGGCAACGCTAATGCCCTGGCACCGCTTGCTTATGGAATGTTGGCAGGTTGGGATGCGTTTTCGTATGGAGCAGTCTACCAAACAAAAACAAGACGAGTAGACGCAAAATAAAAATAGCTCCGATTCTGCACTTGCAGAAGAGTTGTAAATATATCATAAAACGCGCTTGTTTCCCTAAAAATTTTTGACCGTGCCTCAAAAACTTTCCAGCCCCTGTTTTTAAATGTGGAAAAAGAAAAAATTATGTCTCGTTAAATCCGCTCATTTAAGCCCCAGCCCCTAGCGCCTATTCCCTTTTTGACTTTTGACTGAGTGATTTTTGACTTTTTTAGAGACTGTTTGACTTGGAGGAAAATGTGATGTTGCACCTGCTTTATATTTTGGCTTTTACTATACTTGCCTTTTTAGCTGTAGGCAATCTCATCCGCAGTTTGATGAGTATAAGTGCGGATTACAATTACAGCAACTGGTCTGCAAGCGATCGATCGACTTCCCGCTCCCATTCTCGCCGAGTTAAGCAGGTGCCGCATCCAGAATTTTTGGATGAAGCTGGCAACGTGATTGACGAACCGCTTTTGGTAATGCGATCGATCGGCGTCGAAGATGCTCGTCAAAAATTAGAATCGCTTTACGAAAATCCTCCCGAAGCTAATGGCTAACTCTTAACCACATTGCAGCCAACTTGAGTTAATACAAACGATCTAATCGTAGGATGGGGGACGGCACGAGCGATAATTTCAGCGCTTTTAACCAATAATTGAGTTGCCGTGCCGTAACTCACCATCAGCTTCGTTGCCTTAACTCTTAAAGAAGGCAGCAACAGCCCATCGCCACCTCTTCATTTCGTTCAAATGGCAGAGAACTTGACCGTTAAAATGCCAGTATTATCGCCATAATTGGGTGTAAAATCATTGACTAGGAAAGTCAAAGTTTCATTCGCTTTGAGAACAATAGTCGTTTCTTGACCCACTTCAGTTACAGCACCAGTTGTCTTGTTCACTGCCAGCAGTGCAAATGTCGTGTTTTTGGGATATTTGAGGTACTGCTGAAATGCTTTCAAGCCCTCATTCAGAGGTGTCTGAATTTCCGGTGGGAAACCCTTCAATCCAGCGGCGGTACAATCTGGAATATCGGCTTTTGGTTTCCAAGTACCGGATGGTGTGAATTTATACGAGATATCTTTCGTTTGGCTGTTAGTAAATTCAACGCCTGCGTCGGAGTTGGTTGGCACTTCAAACTCTCCAGTTGTCGGGTCAAATACGGCAAACAGCCCGCCAGAGGTATGACTGAGCAGAATTTGATTGTCTTTTGAATTCGTAGCGCGATTGATAATTGATTGCCCATTATTGTAAACTACCCGCCGCTAATCGGAGTACCGATATAGCGGGGGCTTTCAATAGCCCTCAAACTACAGAATAGCTTGTTGCCTTCAGGTCGGTTTACAGACGACCCCACTAATTCAATCAACTTTGCACCATTAAGATCTGCATCCCCATGCCAACCACAATGCCCACATTTAAAAATTTTCCCACTCCGATAAGATTCACCTCTTACCGGATGGATGTGCAGGCATCTGTGGCAGGTTTGGCTTGTATATCGGGGATTGATTGCAATTACCTCAACTCCTGCACCAATTCCCTTGTATTCAAGGAACTGTCGCAGCATATAGAACGCCCAATTATTAGAGCGTCTGCGCTCAGTCTTGGTGCGAGGCAATTGATTGGTTCGTTCTCGAATTCCTGTCAGATCTTCAATAGCAACAATTGCATTCAATTGCAGTGCTTGTTGAATGATAGTTTTACTGATGACGTGGTTTTGATGCGCCTGAAAACGTCGCTCTTTACCCGACAGCCGTTGCAAGATTTGACGGCATCTACGCCGTGTAGATCTTGTGCCTTTCGTGGCTTTACTTTGAAGCGACGCTCTAGTTCTGGCGTATCTATCTCTAACTGCGGTTACGTCTTTGCCGCTCCATTTTTGTCCCTCACTTGTTACAGCGATGTCGGTGCGCCCGAAATCGATCCCGATAACTCGTTCGGATTTTATCGGATCTGGTGGCGCGTCCTTTACTTGAACATGGATGTAATAGTTGCCATCTCGATGTTTACAAAGTTGAGCAGAAGTTGGCTTTTTACCCTTAAGCTTGCCTATTTGATACTGCCCTATGCTCAACTTAATGTGGTGGCGACCATCCATCAAAGTCAAGCTGACGCTCCAATCTTTCTCTCTAAAAGCAAAGATCCGAGCATCGTAATCGGCGCTAGTCGGTTTAAACGCTTTGACTGGCTTATCTTTAAGCTTTGCGGTTTTCCGATTAGCCCCAACTCTGGCACAAGCTCTAACCGCCAAATTAGCACTAAGCCCAAACTGAGAACGCAATTCTTGGTAAACCGTACTTTGAATTGCCGTCTTGCTCGTTATTTGGGGCTTAACTACCTCGTTAGCGTAGTTGCAAGCAGCCGCAAACGCCTGAAGGGTTGCCTCTATTTGGGCGACCTGTTCTGGCGTGGGTTGAAGCTTGCAAACTAGCGTTAGTATTTGTTCCATACCCCAAATCATATCACATGGGCTATTTTAGAATTTAATTTCGATCTTTTCGGAGGAAATTAAGTAGTCGGACAAAAGTTAACACAGTGTAGTTTACTTTTGGATTGAACTATAAAGTTATATAATATTAACAAATGTAATTTTTTCGCTCGTTCCCGATTGCTAAGGTATTGTGAAGGCTAAGAGGAAAAGATGATAATTGTGTTACCAACAGATTTGATATCAGAGTACTATTCTATAGCTAGATGATTATATAAATTAAGTTTGAGGTTGGGTTGAGCAAAGCGAAACCGAACGATTTCTGTACTAACTTTTTTCTCTTCCCAGGTTTTCAGTAGGGTGGGCAATGCCCACCCTACTTGCTAAGCTTCGATGACTACGCGCAAATTACCGCGTTTTTTGGCGACTCGGCAGGAAGTTGTATTTCCAGTTCGCTCGAATTCCAAATCCAGTAAAGTTCCGCCTACTCGCAAATTGTGCAACGACAGAGATTCGATCGACTCCGGAAGCGCCGGATCGATAATTCGCAAATAATTATTCGGCGCATCCGGTACCAGATCGATCGTCATTTGCAACAACTGAAAAATGCTGCCCGTTGCCCAAGCTTGGGGCGAACAAGCGACAGGATAGCGTATGGGAGTATTGTCGCCGTTACGTTCGTAGCCGCAGAATAATTCTGGGGGACGTTGATAGGGTTGATGCAGCGTCATATCAATCAATCCCTGGCAAAGTTCCAACGCTCGATCGATCGAACCGAGACTGCGTAACCCCATTGCAATCAGCGAATTATCGTGCGGCCAAACAGAACCGATATGATAGCCCATCGGATTGTAGGCGGGTGATAAACTGCTCAAAGTGCGAATACCCCAACCGTTGAACATATCTGGCGCTGTCAGTCGTTCCGCTACACTATGAGCTTTTTCCGGGGTAAGAATGCCGAGATGGAGACAGTGACCGGGATTGGAAGTAATGCTATCGACTTGATTGCCGTCGCCATCGAGAGCTAAAGCACAAAAACTTTCGTCTTCCAGCCAAAAATCGCGATTAAAGCGGGCTTTCAAGTCATTCGCTTCTTCTAGCCAGCGCTCGGACAAATCGAAGCGCTTCTTTATTCTGGCAATTTCCGCCAAACGCACCTTCGCGGCGTAGACGTAAGCTTGGACTTCGCAAAGAGCGATCGGCGGTTTTGCCAGCTGACCTTTACGATAGACAATACAGTCGCCGGAATCTTTCCAACCTTGGTTTACCAAACCTCGCGACGATCGACAAGCATAACGGAGATAACCGGTTTCCTGACAATTGCGATCGATCCAATCCATCGCCGCCAAAGCGTTTGGCCACAAACAATCTAGGGTTTCCCCGTCCGCAGTCCAAGCATAGTACTCCGCATAAAGCATCAACCACAAAGGTGTGGCATCCACAGTACCGTAGTACGGTGTATGGGGAACTTCACCGCAGCGAGCCATTTCCCCAAAGCGGATCTCGTGTAAAATTTTCCCCGGTTCCTCGTCGCGCCACTCATCATTTATTTTGCCTTGGTATTCGGCAAGAATCATCAGAGTTTCCCGTGCGATCGACGGGTTGTACATTAAAATTTGAGACGCCGCTATGATAGAATCGCGACCGAACAAAGTAGAAAACCAAGGCACTCCCGCCGAAAGCACCGTACCTTTATCGAACGATTGACGCAGCAAATAAACATCTTTTTCAGCGCGTTCGATCGCCTGATTAAAAATAGCTTTGTCCGAGCGAATCCGCGTACTTTGCTGCGTCCAACTTTGCTCCTCCTGTAACTCAGCCGCCTTAGCTTGGCCTAGCGTAATGGGAGCCTGTATTGTAGATATCGGTTGGTTATTGGTAAACATCTGAAGCCGATATCCGATGGTTTCGCTTTGGTGAGATGGCAACTCCAGACGCCAAATAGCGGTGTAGCCCTTAAAAAGGTCTGGCTGGCGATGGTTGAACTGGATGCGAGATTCCATAATCGAGCCATCTAGACCTTGGTATGCTAAAGTCAGCTCGCCAGTTTCTTGTTCGGCTGGTTTTCCATCTCGGATCGATCGCAGAAGTTGCCCGCGTTTTTGTCTCCCAAAACCGCGCACTTCAAATAAATCTACGAAATCGGCATCAAAGCTAATGCTCAGTTCAAAGCTAACGGTGTTGGTGCTGTAATTAGTGACTTCTATTTCTGAAAAAAGAGCGCCATTGAGAAGAAGTTCGCGCCGAATTCCCAACGTATCGGGTGCGAGAAGATTTTCGATTCTAGGATTGGTACACAAAACCGACAGCACAAAGCCTTTATCGGCTGTGCTGTTGAGCAAAACTGGGGCTCGACCTTCTATTTGCAACTCCAGGCGACTCAAAAACCGGGTGTCTTTGCAGAACAGACCCATACTGGTGTCTACATCGTCTCTTAAACTGCAAACTATGTTGCCCAGCGTATCGGTCACCAAAAACATATCGTGGTCTTTGATAGTGAGCGTTGGCTGGGGTTCTTCATTGAGAACGCAAGGCCATTCTGGGATGGGCTCTCGATCGAATGGCACAAAAATTTTATCGTCTAGCTCAACAATATCCGGCAACATTCCAATCAATTTTCGCTTCAGTGTACATTATTGATTTTAAATTTTAGATTTTAGATTTTCGATTGACATCACCGCTCAACTAAACTTACTCAAACCTACTCACAGGCTGAAAGTCCAGTCATTCGTAGTGGGTCAAGCACCACAGGGTTAAACGGCAAACCCTTTATTCCTTGGTCTAAGACAACTACTTTTCGGCACAATTCTCGCCTCGATATAGGAGATGGTAAAGTTGATTAAAGTTTAATTTCTGGTGGTGTGTAAAAAAGTGTTGACGATAATGATAATTAGCTAGGTTAAACAAATTTTTCGACAAAAAAGCCTTATGGTCAATTTCTGACCAGAGAGGATGGTTTTTTGTGATAATATGACGTTCTACTAGCTTCATGTTGTGATTATACCGTGAAAAGAGCTACTCTCAAAAACTCCCTCACCAAAAATTATCATAATTGGCATCTAGCTATCAAAATGACTAAGATTGAGAAGAATTAGTTAGATTTTTGGCAACTGCATTTACCCCTAAATTTCTGTGAAGATCTGCTAGGATTCCCATGAGTTAAGGATAAAGCGATCGCGTCCGCTAGCTTTTGCTTCGTAGAGCGCCTTATCAGCAGCATCAATCAGCATTATCGGCTGGGAATGGGGAGGCGGAACAATACAGGCAAGACCCAAACTAGCAGTAACGTACTGGCTGACCCCAGACTGGGGATGGCTGATTTTCAACGCTGCTATGTTGGCTTGAATCTGCTGAGCTACATGAATTGCACCACGATCCGGGCTATTGGGCAAAATCACGGCAAATTCTTCACCTCCGTAACGCGCCACTAGATCGGCGGGACGTTTCGTAGCTTCGCGAATAGCATGAGCAACCTGCTGCAAACATATATCTCCAGCTAGATGACCGAAATGGTCATTAAAAGCTTTAAAAAAATCTACATCGCACAGAATCAACGATAGGAATCCTTGTTCCCGTGCCATTCGTCGCCATTCGCGTTCGAGAGTTTCATCAAAACCGCGACGATTGGCGACTTGAGTCAGACCATCCAAACAGGCAATCCTCTGTAACTCCTGATTAGCTGCTTCCAGCTGTTTGTAAAGTTGAGCTTGTTCGATTAAACGACGCACCCGCTGGCGCAGTACAGCCCAGTGGATGGGCTTAGTCACATAATCAGTAGCACCCACCTCAAAAGCTCGATCGACAGATGCCGCATCCTCCAAACCGGTCACAATTAAGATTGGCGTGCGACCCGATCGCATTTGCCATAGAGAATTTTGTTGACCTTCTGGATTACCGTAAAGTAGCGTCTGTTTGGCATCCTCTTCATTTAAAGATTGCAATTTTGCACAGCAGGCAAAACCATCCACGATGGGCATAACCGCATCTAATAGCACCAGATCCGGCTTGATGCGTTGGTAAATCTCGATCGCTTCCTGACCGTCACAAGCTTCTACAACTCGATATCCTTCTTTTTCCAGCGCACGCCGGAGTAGAATTCGCATCATTTTTTCGTCATCCACGATCAGGATCGAAGGTGGTTCTGGTTGACAAACTCCTGTGTTCATGGTTGACATTTTTGGCGTTCTATTTGCAAAGCGGCCTTAACTGCTTCATATTCGAGATTAATGAGAGACTGATTGCCAGTTCGTGCGGGCAAGACAATTGCCGACGCCTGTTCGAGATTGCCATTTTGACCCAGTGCTTCCAATTGTCTGCTTAATTCGGCAAGTGTAGCTGCACCCAGAGTAGCACTGGTTGACTTGAGAGTATGAGCCGCCCGCATTAGCGTCCGCCAATCACCGATTTCAACGGCAGTTTGGATGGCTTGCAATAATTGGGGAACATCTTCTAGAAAACAATCAATTACTTCCTGCACAAGTTCCCCAGCATCATCTTTACCTGCCATATCGCGGATTGCTTGCAAAGCGAGAGGATCGATCGATTGCGGACATGGGATTTGAGTTTTTCGATCGTCGGGTCGCGCTTCGGATGGCATCGTCTCCTGGCAATTATGCCAGCTCTCCCAGGCGCGATCGAAAATCGCACAGGTGGAATTGTTCTGCTGACACCTCTCCAATGCCAAAAGCAATTCTTCCAGCCGGACTGGTTTACTGATATAGTCGTCCATACCCGCTTGCAGACAAATCTCGCGATCGCCCTGCATAGCATTAGCCGTCATCGCAATAATCCAAGGTCTACTCGACTTGAGATTTTGAATTTTAGATTTTAGATGGGATGGAATAGATTTCCCCTTACCTTCTCCCTCTTCTCTCTTCCGCTTTTCTCTCTCCATTCCCCATTCCTGGCAGATGCGACGAGTGGCTTCTAGTCCGTCCATTTCTGGCATTTGCACATCCATCAACACCACGTCGTAGGATTGCCGATGCAGGGCATCCAGCACTTCCAAGCCATTCGCCGCCACATCCGCCCGATACCCCAGGCGCTGTAATATTTGTAAAGCTACCTTCTGGTTTACCACATTGTCCTCCGCTAACAGAATTCGCAGCGGTAGCGATTCAGCGAGTTTGGGCATTGTTTGCCCTGTATCGAAAGTCATTCGTTCTCTGTCTTTTAACGATGAAAAATTATTTTTGATAAAAGTCGAACGAACGGAAAAGATATCAACCAAAATATCGTAAAGTTGAGATTGTTTAATCGGCTTATTCACGAAAGCGGCAAAATCTGCACTGCTGTTCTGGAAATCCGTTTGCTGTCGTCCCAGAGAAGTTAGCATCACTAAAGGCAATTGACGGTACTCTGGGATTTGGCGAATTCGAGTGGCAAGGGTAAGACCATCCATCTGCGGCATCTGCATATCCAAAATAGCCAAGTCAAATTCCTTTTTCTGAAGCAGCCATTCCAATGCTTCGCTACCAGATGCAGCCGCCTGAGCGAACATTCCCCAAGACTGAGCTTGTAAAAGCAAAATTTTGCGATTGGTGGCATTATCATCAACTATGAGCAGTCGCTTTCCTGCTAAATGAGAGCGAGGCTCGCCCAAGGTCGTCGTCACGCTTGGCCAGTTGTCGGTACTGCTGTTGAGAGCAACTTCGGCAACGATCGCAAAATAGAACGTAGAGCCTTCTCCCTCTTCTGTTTCAAACCACAGCCGCCCACCCATCATTTCTGCTAACTTTTGGCTGATCGCTAAACCCAAACCCGTACCGCCATATTGTCTGGTAGTGGAAGCGTCAACCTGACTGAAAGCTTTAAATAAGCGATCGATCCGATTGGAAGGAATACCAATGCCAGTATCTTGGACGGCAAAACGAATCGCGTATTTTGATGGAGTAGGGGAGTGATTAACTTCGTTTTTTGAGTTTTGAGTTAAAAAAATTTCTCCCGACTCTGTTTCGCTCTTTAGAGGGCGGGCAGACACCGACACCAAGATTTCCCCATTTGTCGTGAATTTGACGGCGTTACTGAGCAAATTTACTAAAATTTGGCGTACTCTGGTGATATCCCCTACTAAAGTTACAGGTACAGAAGGCTCAATCAGATAAGCTAATTCCAGTCCTTTTTCAGTTGCTTGACGCGCTACCAAGTCGAGACATTCTTCAATACAGCTACGCAAAACAAAAGGTGTTTTTTCTAACTCCAGCTTACCCGCCTCAATTTTAGAAAAATCGAGGATATCGTTAATAATAGCGAGCAACGCTTCGCCACTACTGCGAATAGTTTCCACAAAGTCTTGCTGTTGAGGCGTTAATTGCGTATCCAGCAACAAACCTGTCATACCGATAACCGCATTCATCGGAGTGCGAATCTCGTGACTCATAGTGGCGAGAAATTCGCTCTTGGCGCGGTTGGCAGCTTCTGCGGACTTTTTGGCTTGTTCCAAATCTAAGTTTTTGGCGATTAATTCCTCCCGTTGGCGCATTTCTTGCTCTAGCAGGTGGCTTTGAGCCAAGGCGATCCCGACTTGAGCGGCGACAGCTTCCAACAATTCAATTTCGTCTTTAGTCCACTGACGGAAGCGATCGCACTGATGCAAACCAATCACGCCGTTAGGTTCTTCCTGGTAGGAGGTACGAATCCCTAAAAGCGATTTGAGATTCATTTTACGACAGAGTTCTGTCACGGGTTCTAAGAGCGGATCGATGTAAACATTAGGGGAAGGTATCGCCCGATCGCTAGCCAGTATATGCTGTGCGTAGGGATTAGCATTTACGGGGATTTCTAAATTTATAATCGATTCGTACCCAGGTTCTGAATACTCAGCTACCACCGTAAGCTGGGCGGTAGGAGTGGCAATATAGGTATGAATGACGCATTGGTTGACTTTAAAGGCATTACCTAGCAGTTTGGCAGTGGTTTGAATAATTTGTGTCGTGTTATAGCAGGCACGAATTTCTTGCGTAATTTGTGCTAAAAGAAGACTGCGTTCCAGTTGTTGTTCTAAAGCCGAGTAAGCTTTAGCGCGATCGATCTCGCTGCCGATCCACTGCCCCATTAACTTCAAAAATTCTTTGTCTACAGATTGGAACAGCGTGCATCGCGGGGTGCGGCTAGAGAAACACAGCACACCGTAGACTTGGCCTGCTACAACTATTCTCGTGCCCAGATAAGCTTCCATTTGAAAAGCCGCGTAGCCTGGATGATACCACCACTCAGAATTGCTGGCGTCAATGCCGATGGGTTCTTCCGATTGCAAGGTTTCGCGGCAGTAAGTTTGCTGCAAATCGAATACATCTCCGCTACGGATGCTATTATCGGGCGTTTGTGCTGCAACTATTTCATAGCGATCTCCTTCTACACAAGCCAAGACGCCAAAATCTAGGGTCAACCGCTGAGAGCCAATTTCTAGCATCCTTTTCAGACGCTGGTGAAAATCCATTTCTTGCGATGCCGTCACCTCATAAAGCGCTCGAATTGACGCTTCGCTCTCTCGCAGTACTCGCTCTGCACGTTGAGGCTGGTGGGGCGGCTGAAAAATATCACCGCCCCACCAGCGGAAAATTCGCTGGCGATCGGCTACAGTAGTCGCAGTGCCATCCGCAATGCTTTGGCGCGATGTGCGATAAATCCAAGCAATGGAAATCCCAGCCGCTAGGGCAATCAAAAAGTCAAATCCTACTTGCAATATGAATGGTGTGGAAATGATGTGCTGTTCGCCGACAACGGCAGTTGCCAGGACATAGCCTGAGTATGTAAATGTGCAAGTACAAAAGATTGCGGAGCCTGCTGCTAACAGCCCATTCCGTCGTATATGCTGCCCCATAACCAGTTGCTTAATAATTATAAATGCGATCGTAAAGTAGCAAGTGGCAATAAAGATAATCGTGCCGAGCGCAAGTTTTATAAGCATCTATTAAAACTTCCTTGATTCAAACTTTCCTAGTGGTTGCCGCAGCAGTCATTTTTAAAGTGTGATTTGGGATGGCCAGTTACCCATACCCCCTCGCTAATAGCCAATAATGTTATTAGTTATTAGTCTATTGCAATTCAGCAATAAAAATGTCATATATATGGGATTGCAGTCACAGTTAAAAATCTACTATTCTCGAAAACAGTCAGGAAATAAATTGCAATTATCAGCTTTATATTTATTTGCCGTAATTTCTTCTCTATGTCAAAATCTGGTAATGGTATATTTGCAAAATTTACCTCTACCTTAAGGATGATAAATATAGCTAATCGATTGAGCGGGATTAGAGGGACGGCAATATTTAAGGCTGCTCCACAAGAGAGTTTTAGGCAATTAACTTAAGCCAAGCCAAACCCAGCCTTTAACCCTGACGCTACAGGGTCTGAGATTTTGTTAAAGTAGCCTTCTTGGCCCACAATCAAATTTCTTCAACTGTAAGCGGCGTTTTAGGTTCAACCTTTAAGTCGGGAAGTCCGGAAAGTTTCTCAGAAGCCACAGCTTCTTCAACTAAAGGCAGGATCAGGGTTAAACCGCCAGGAACGCATTCAATTTCAATCGGGGTGGTGCCTATCGGTTCACCATCAAGAACGACTTTCTGGGGCGGGTGGGTGTTGATTTTAACTTTTCTTGTCCGCAGATAACCGATGTCGTCGCGTTGAGCTGCGTTGCCGCTAAGAGCTGTTTGAAGCAGGTGATAGGAAGCAGCGATCGCTCCAGCTATATTCATCGGCGCTACTATAGTCACATCCAACAAACCATCATCCGAAATCAGGCCAGCCGGCCCTTGGGCCAAAATCGAGGTAGGAGGTGCGACATTGGCGACTGTCACCGCAGCTGCCGTGACAGTAATAATTTTGTCATCAGTTTCAATCTCTGATTCAAACCTTTCTAACTCTCTGAGCTGCTGTACTCCAGCTAAAATATAAGCCAGCATTCCAAAGCGATTTTTAGCTTCGCGATCGGCTTTTTCGACTGTTTCTGCCTCAAAACCAATACCAGCAAGCAAAACCATCGGTTTGCCATTGCAGTAGGCAGCGTCGATCTTCCGCGTGACTCCCCCTAAAATTGTTTGGCAGGCAGCTGGAATCGTGTTTGGAATACCTAATGCAGCAGCAAAGGCATTAGCAGTACCCCGCGAAATTACTCCCAAGGGAATGTTTGTTCCCACCAAGCCAGCGGCGACAGCAGAGATAGTACCATCGCCGCCAGAAGCGATAACCGTTTCAGCCCCGCGTGCTACAGCCTCTTGTACCAAAGTTGCTGCATCAACTTCTGGAGTTGTCAAAAGAATTTCCAATTGACATACTCCCCGCGCTGAAGCGACGGGGATTCTTTACGCTTCATTGAGTCGTGCTACCGAAGTAGTCTTACCGTCCCTCGACGTACATTTAAGGTCGTGCCGAT